>ONQI01000038.1 GCA_900319915.1 uncultured Campylobacter sp. | reverse complement strand
GCTCGCAGACACGAGCACGAGCGCCCAAAATAAAACCGTCAAAAACCCCATATCAAACAGCGGATTTTTAAGAAACGGCAGATAAAAATTACTATCTAAGCTACTAAGCGTATACAAAATTCCCGCCGCAAATAACGAAATCACGCATTGGGCGATAAATTTGGCTCTAGGCGTTAGCCCGGCGTGGTTGCTGTGCCCTAAAATCTTGGCGCGGTCGTCGATAAAACCTAAAAAACAAAAACTAGCCAAAATGAAAATCCCCGCTAAAATGAAGGCATTTTCAAGGTCGGCGGCAAAGAGCGCGCCGATGATTGCGGAGCTCACGAACACCACGCCGCCCATTGTCGGGATTTTGGCCTTAGCTTGGTGATTTTGGGGCGCGAGCTCATAAATAGGTTGCGCGGCGCGGTTTTTTGCCCAAGAGATGAAGCGCGGCATCGCCCACACACAAAGCGCAAAAGACATGAAAAACGCGAGCCCCGCGCGCACCGTCAAATAGGAAAATAGGTTAAATCCAAAAACCGATGAAAGATAATAAAACATAAACAAACCCTTGTTATAAAAGGTGCGAATTATAGCCAAATAATGGTAAAAATAAGTTAAAATTTAGGATTTATAGGTAGAATTGCGCCCATAAAAGGGAATAAAATGAGCAAAAAGCGCATATTTATAATCTTAGTCATCACGTCTTTATCGCTCGCTATAGGAAATGAAATGAACAAAAAATGCATACTCGTCATAACAGACGGCATTGGACATAACGACAAAACTGAGTTTAACGCCTTCGCAAACGCCAAAAAACCGACATACGACTGGCTTTTTGCCAACGCCGCGTGGAATATGCTTGCCACCAGCGGTCTAGCCGTGGGGCTTCCCGATGGTCAAATGGGCAACAGCGAAGTGGGTCACATGACTATCGGCAGCGGACGAATTCTCTACCAAAATCTCGTCAAAATCGACCGCGCCATCGAAGACGGCTCGCTCGCTAAAAATCCCGCGCTTTCAAATTTAATCGCCAAATCGCGTCGCGTGCACGTCATAGGGCTGTATAGCGACGGCGGCGTACATTCTCACCTGCGCCATTTTGAGGCGGTCGCGCGCATCGTGGAAGCCGCCGGCAAAGAAACCATAATCCACGCTATCACCGACGGACGCGACGTCGCGCCAAACAGCGGCATAGATTTTATTTCAAATTTGAATGATAAATTCCGCGTGGCGACGATTAGCGGACGCTTTTATGCAATGGATCGCGACAAGCGTTGGGAGCGGGTACAAAAAGCTTACGAAGCAATCGCGCTTAATTCAAATTTGAAAAACGTAACACCGCGCGAATATATGGAAAAATCATACGCGAGCGGCATTTTTGACGAGTTTGTGGAACCCGCTAGTTTTTATGATTTTGGCGGAATCAAAGAAGGCGACGGCGTAGTTTTCATAAACTTCCGCAACGACCGTGCCAGAGAGATTTGCGCGGCTTTGGGAAACGATGATTTTAGCGAGTTCCCTCGTCCGCGTAAAGCTGAAAATCTCATCACTATGACTAAATACGACGATAATTTCAAATTTGAAGTTATGTTTGCGCCAGAAGACATAGAGGATACACTCGCGCAAGTGATTTCACGCTCGGGTCTTCGCCAACTCCACACAGCCGAGACTGAAAAATACGCGCACGTGACGTTTTTCTTTAACGGCGGCAAAGAAGAGCTAGTAGAAAACGAAACCCGCGTCCTCGTGCCAAGTCCCAAAGTTCAAACCTACGACCTAAAACCGGAAATGAGCGCCGCGGAGGTATGCGATGCGGTGCTAAAAGGTATGGAAAGCGAAACCGATTTCATTGTGGTCAATTTCGCAAACGGCGATATGGTGGGGCACACGGGCAATTACGAAGCGGCGCTAAAAGCCGTCGAAGCAGTCGACGCGGCTCTAGGAAAAATCATCGCCAAAGCTCGCGAAAAAGGATACGCGTATGTGCAAATCAGCGATCACGGCAACTGCGAAGCGATGAAAAGCGAAAGCGGTGAGCCGCTCACCAATCACACGACTTTTGACGTGTTTTGCTTCGTGCTAGCAAGCGGCGTGGCAAAAATAGAGCGCGGAGGGCTTGCAAACGTCGCTCCGACCGTGCTCAAACTCATGGGACTAGAAATCCCAAAAGTCATGGAAAAACCATTATTTTAGAAAGGAAAAATATGAAATTTACTGGAACTAACGCGCTCGTAACGGGAGCAAGCCGCGGAATCGGCGCGGAGATCGCAAAAACTCTTGCGGGATACGGTCTAAAAGTCTGGATAAACTACCGCTCAAACCCAGAACCCGCAGACGCTCTAAAAGCCGAAATCGAAGCCGCGGGCGGCAAAGCGGCGGTAATCAAATTTGACGCTTCAAACGAAGAAGAATTCGCAAACGCGGTCGCCCTCATCTGCGAAAGCGACGGCGAGCTAAGCTACCTAGTAAACAACGCCGGTATTACCAACGATAAACTCGCTCTTCGCATGAAAGCCGAGGACTTCATGGGCGTAATTGATTCAAATTTGAAAAGCGCGTTTATCGGCTCTCGCGAAGCTCTCAAAGTTATGAGCAAAAAACGCTTCGGCGCGGTCGTAAATATCGCCTCGGTTGTCGGCGAAATGGGCAACGCCGGTCAAACAAACTATTCGGCAAGCAAAGGCGGTATGATAGCGATGAGCAAGAGTTTCGCGCGCGAAGGCGCGGCTAGAAATGTGCGCTTTAACTGCGTCGCGCCGGGCTTTATCAAGACTGCAATGACCGACGCTCTAAGCGATGAAGTCAAAGCCTCGTATGAAGCCAATATTCCTATGAAACGCTTCGCAGAACCTAGCGAAGTCGCGGAAGTCGTGGCGTTTTTGCTTAGCGACGCGGCGAGTTACGTTACCGGGGATACGCTAAAAATCAACGGCGGACTCTATATGTAGAAAACTTTAAGCAAAAATATTGTATCATTCAACACATTTTTATTTTTAGGAGAAAAATATGGCAATTTTTGAAGACGTAAGGGACGTGGTTGTAGACCAACTAAGCGTAGACGCGGCAAGCGTAAAACTCGAATCTAAGATTATCGAAGATCTTGGCGCGGACTCTTTGGACGTAGTCGAGCTAGTAATGGCTTTGGAAGAAAAATTCGAAGTCGAAATCCCTGATAGCGATGCTGAAAAACTAAAAACAATCCAAGACGTGGTTAACTTTATCGAGGGCTTGAAAAAATAGTTTTCTCTCGTTATAAAGATTAAATACTAAGGAGCAGTTTTGAAAAGAGTCGTAGTAACCGGTTTGGGAATGATAAATTCATTAGGTTTGGATTCTAAAACAGCGTTCAAAAACATCTGCGAGGGCAAGACGGGCGTTAAGAAAATCACTTTGTTCGACGCCTCCGATTTCCCTGTCCAAATCGCCGCTCAAATCGACGATTTCGATCCAGCCACCGTTATGGACGGCAAGGATATCAAAAAATCCGACAGATTTATCCAACTCGGTCTAAAAGCCGCTGCGGAAGCTATGGCGGATTCAAATTTGAAAGATTTCGACCCTGATAGCTTCGGCGTTTGCTCGGCTGCGGGCATCGGCGGACTTCCAAATATCGAGAAAAACTCAAACGTTTGCATGGAGCGCGGACCGCGCAAAATCTCGCCGTTCTTCATCCCTTCGGCTCTTGTCAATATGCTTGGCGGCGTGATTAGTATCGCGCACAATCTCAAAGGTCCAAACCTCGCTAGCGTTACTGCTTGCGCGGCGGCGACGCACTCTATCTGCGAAGCGACGAAAGTTATCATGGTGGGCGAAGCGCGCGCCATGCTAGTTATCGGCGCGGAAGCGGCCATTTGCCCCGTAGGCATAGGCGGTTTTGCGGCGATGAAAGCGCTTTCTACTCGCAACGACGATCCTGAACATGCTAGCCGTCCATTTGACAAAGAACGCGACGGATTTATCATGGGCGAGGGCGCCGGTGCGTTGGTGCTCGAAGAATACGAAAGCGCGGTAGCTCGCGGAGCACATATTTACGGTGAAGTCGTGGGCTTTGGCGAAACG
>ONQI01000158.1 GCA_900319915.1 uncultured Campylobacter sp. | reverse complement strand
GATTACGGCGCGATTGATTTTTTAAACGGCAACCGCGCGGCGAGCTATGATTTTACTTTCAACGCTTGGGGCGGCAAATTTGAAGGCTCGCTCGATAACGCCGTAAATAAGACGCTTTTTAAGAGGCTTGGCGGCGAGCTTATAAAAGTGCCTTTGGAGCTTGAAGGCGGCAGCGTGGATTTTAACGGCGAGGGCACTATGCTGACTACTTGCGAGTGTTTGTTAAACGCCAACCGCGGGGCTAGGAGCCGCGAGGAGCTGGACGCGAGGCTACGCGAACTTTTCGGACTAGAGCGCATAGTGTGGCTCTCGCGCGGCTTTATCAGAGGCGACGACACGGATAGCCACGTCGATACGCTCGCTCGCTTCGTCGCGCCAAATCTCGTCGCGCACGCCGCTTGCGATGATGAGAACGACGAACACCACGCGGAACTAAAAGCTATGGCCGGCGAGCTAAAATCCGCAGGTCTTGACCTCGTGCCTCTCCCACTCCCTCAAGAAATCAAATTTGAAAACCGCCGCTTGGGCGCGACGTATTGCAATTTTATTTTTATAAACGGCGCGCTCATCGTGCCCACTTATGGCGACCGCGCGGCCGACGAGCGGGCGCTCGCGACGCTCCGCGAGGCGGTGCCAAACCGCGATATCGTGGGCGTGGACGCGAGAGTGTTTATCCGACAAAACGGCTCTTTGCACTGTTCGAGCCAAAATCGCTTCAAAGCGCCAAGATAAATGAATAATTCAAATTTGAACGGCGAGCAATCCGCCGATTTTACGCTCTCAAAAGCCGAGCAAGCCGCGCGAAAAAACAATTCAAATTTGAATACCAACGGGGGCGCGCCGAATAATTCAAATTTGAAAACCGCCGTTTCGGCTCGCGCTCCGTTTATCGCCGGCTTAGTCGCGGCGGCGCTCGCGGTGGCGAAGTTCGCCATAGGCGCGTCCAGCGGGTCTCTTTCGGTGCTTGCCAGCGCGATAGATTCTTTGCTAGATTGCCTCGTGTCCGCGCTTAATTTTTTCGCCATTCGCAAATCCGCCAGCCCCGCGAATGCGAAATTTAATTTTGGTTATGGTAAAATAGAAGCTCTTACGGCGCTAATCGAGGGCATTTTCATCGTCGCGGTGGGGCTGGGCGTGGCGTATTCGTCCGCATCGAGGCTGATTTGGGGCGGCGGCGAGAGTGTAAACGCTCCGGCCGCCGTGTTTGCTATGGCGATTTCCGTGGTGGCGACGGGTGCGCTAGTGTGGTTTTTGCGCCGCGAATACGCCCGCAGACCAAATCTCGTCGTCAAGGCCGACGCTCTTCATTACAAGAGCGACCTTGCGACGAACGCGGCGATTTTGGTCGCGCTCGCGGTGGTTTGGGCGAGCGGATTTGAGGCTATCGACTCGGCGTTGGGGCTAATAGTGAGCGCGTATATCGTTTGGAATGCTTGCGGACTGCTCAAAGAAAGCATATATATGCTCTTAGACGGCGCTTTGCCCGAAAGCACGGTCGCGCGCATAGTGGAGCTTATCCGTAATAAGCCGGAAATAAAAAGTTTTCATTATCTCAAAACGCGTAAAAGCGGCGAAAATAATTATTTTAGCGCGCATTTCGTCTTCGACCCCGACACGCCGCTATCGCGCGCCCACGCTGTGGCGAGCGAAATAGAAGACGCGGTGAGAGCGGAATTTGGCGGGAAGTGGATATTTGACACGCATTTTGACGTGGATGAGCAAGGAGAAGCAGTATGAAAGTAGCGTTGATTTCACATAAATATTATGGCGCCAAGGACGCGACGGTCAAAAAAACGACCGAGCTTATCGCGCGAGCGGCCGGCGAGGGAGCGGAACTGGTCGTGTTGCAGGAGTTACATCAAGGCGAATATTTTTGCCAAAGCGAAGACGTGAGCAAGTTCGATTTGGCTGCGGATTTTGAGAGCGACGTGGCGTATTGGAGTTCAGTGGCGGCGGAGTTTGGCGTGGTGCTCGTAACCTCGCTATTTGAAAAACGCAGCGAAGGGCTGTATCACAATACCGCGGTCGTCTTCGATAACGACGGGCGAGTCGCGGGAAAATACCGCAAAATGCATATCCCCGACGATCCGAACTTTTACGAGAAGTTTTATTTCACTCCGGGCGACCTTGGATTTACGCCCATAGATACGAGCGTGGGCAGGCTCGGCGTGTGCGTGTGCTGGGATCAGTGGTATCCCGAGGCGGCGCGCGCGATGGCGCTAGCGGGCGCGCAAATGCTCATTTATCCGACTGCCATCGGCTGGTTTGACGGTGACGCCGATGACGAAAAATCCCGCCAGCTTGAAGCGTGGGTGGCGGTACAACGCGGTCACGCGGTGGCAAACTCGCTACCCGTGATCACTGTAAACCGCGTGGGGTTTGAGGCTGCGCCTAATTCAAATTTGAATGGCAATGAAAGCGAGGGCATAAGGTTTTGGGGCAATAGCTTTGTGTTTGGACCCCAAGGCGAAGAACTCTTTCGCGCAGATAGCGAGAGCGAACTATGCCAAATCGTGGATATCGATATGAAACGCTGCGAAGAAGTGCGCCGCTGGTGGCCGTTTTTGCGCGATCGCCGTATCGAGGCGTATAACCCGCTGCTTAAACGCTTCTGCGACTAAGATTTTCGCGCGTTTTGGCTAGCGCTCGCCATGCTGAGGCAAAACGCGTTTTTATTTAAAAGCAGGCAATGGCAATTTCAGCTCACACACCAAATGTTTTGGTGTAGCCGAGGGCCTTAGAAGCGCGGGAGTATGTAATATTTCGTGTAATTCAAATTTGAATTACACGAAGCTGTCTTGAAAAAATAAACAACCAAACCGCTATTTAAACGCTATAAAAGTCGCGAAGTTGCCCCATCTAAACAAGCACTCTACTCGCGCAAATCCCGCTCCCGCGCACATTTGCCTGTTTTCGGCTTCGCTGTAAGGTATGAGCACGTTTTCTAGCGCCTTGCGTTTTTCGCTGATTTCGTAGCGCGAATAACCCTGCGCTTCTTTGTAATTTTCGTAGATTTCTATCATATTTTTAGTGAGAGTTTTGTCCTCAAAAACGAGCTTTTCACTAAAAACAAAAACCCCGCCCGCGTTCAAATTTGAATAAATCCGCTTCACGAAATCCGCTCGCTTGATCGGACGAATGAATTGCAAGGTATAGTTGAGAATTACCGCGTCCGCGCCTTCAAAATCATACTCCAAAATATCCGCGCATGCTAGCTCAATCTTCGCGCCAAACGCGCTCGCTTTGCGGCCGGCTTGTTCTATCATCGCCTCGCTCGAATCCACGCCGAGTAAGCGCAAATCGCCCCGCAATCCGGCTAACGCCATAAGCAAACTCGCGGTCGAACAGCCCAAATCCACCACCCTCGCGCCATCATCCAGCGTTTTTGCCAACACGTCGCACACAAGTCGTTGCGCGGCGTCATAGTAAGGCACCGAGCGCGAAATCATATCGTCAAACACGCTCGCCACGCTCGCGTCGAACTCAAACTGCTTTTTTATAGGGCTTGCAAAAACTTCGTCTCTCAAAACAAATCCCTTGCGTGAATATAGTCGTCTTTTAGGCTGAGATCGCAGACTTTGGCGACGTTGCGCGCTATGTTCATATCTTTTTCGATTTGAGCTTTGAGGGCGTCGAGGCTTTCAAATTTGACGTTGTCGCGAATACGCTCGACAAAACACACGCGCACGACCGCGGGCGTCTCAAACAAGCACACGTCCAGCAAATGCGACTCAATCGCAAACCCCGTGCCCGTCGTCGCGCGATCGCCTATAAAAGTTACGGAATTATAGGTAATATCGTCGATTTTGGTGCGCGTGGCGTAAACCCCGTCGCCGGGTCTGACATAGGGCTCGATAGCTAGATTGAGCGTGGGATAGAGCTTTTCGCGCCCTATTCCGCAGCCTTTGAGCACGCGCCCCTCGATGCTATATTCGCGACCCAAAAGGCGATTGGCGCGGTAAATATCTCCGTCTGCGATAAAGCGGCGAATCGCCGAGCTATGCACGCCAAGACCGTCAAAACTAAACTCGCTAACTACGACAACTTCGCCTTTAAATAGGCTTTTTAAGTCGTGTTTATCCCACGCGCGATCCTTGCCAAATTTGAAATCATAGCCCACGACGATACGTTTCAAATTTGAAAAATCACGCTTAATAAGCTCGATAAACTCGTCTCCGCGCAATTCGCGGACGTCGTTTAAATGATAATAAAAGCAAGGTACGCCCGCATATTCTTCGCGGCGTCTCTTTGGCGTGATGTTGGCTTTATCGCTTTCTACGACGATGAGCGCGCCATGCTCACCCAGGGCTTTAATGAGTTCCTTGTGTCCTTTGTGTATGCCGTCGAAGTGCCCGATCGCCACGGCGGTAATTTCAGATTTTGGTATAGTGGTAGAAGCGTTCAAGATTGCCTTCCTTTCCCGTAATCACGCAGTTTTCGCTAGCCCTCAGCCGCCAGCCAAGCGCGGCGCATTCGCTTTCAAATTTGATTCTCGCGCGCTCGATTTCTTTTGATTCGACGACCACGCCTTTTTTCGTGCGCTTAGCCGCCCTGCCTACTTCAAACTGAGGCTTGAAAAGCATGATAATATCATTTTTAGCAAGTTTATTTATCGCGGGCAAAACGAGCGCTAGCGGTATAAAGCTCACGTCGGCTACGACTACGTCAAATCCCTCGCCCACGTAGTCCCGCGCGTAATCTCGCACATCGCAGCCTTCGCGCGCTTCCACGCGCTCGTCGGCGCGAAGACTCGCGTCTAGCTGACCCACGCCCACGTCTAGCGCGACCACGCTCGCCGCGCCCGAGAGCAGCAACGCCTGAGTAAATCCGCCAGTGCTGGCTCCCACGTCTAGCGCGGTTTTGAGCGGTATTTCAAATTTGATTTG
Organism: uncultured Campylobacter sp.; assembly: GCA_900319915.1. Taxonomy (GTDB): domain Bacteria; phylum Campylobacterota; class Campylobacteria; order Campylobacterales; family Campylobacteraceae; genus Campylobacter. The sequence goes on along the minus strand of ONQI01000158.1, from coordinate 9,120 downwards.
GTCTAAGAAGCCTTTGAGCTTTATCGCCCCGCGCCCGACGTAAATCTCGCTATCGATTTCCACTTTTAATTTCGCGACGTGGCGCGGACTAAATTCGGCGCTCTCCTCATAATTCAAATTTGAAATATCTATTTCTTGACTGGGTTTGGCGAGCAAAACGCCGCCCACGCGCACTTTGCCAGCCTTGATGAGTTCGGCGGATTTGGCGCGACTGATACCGCGCTCCCCCGCGACAAAAATATCAGCCCTCATCGCTCTCTTTCATGCGCTCAAACTCCGCTTCGTCTATCACGCTCACGCCAAGGCTCTCGGCTTTTTCTAGCTTGCTTCCGGCCTCCGCGCCGCACAGCAAAAAGTCCGTGTTTTTGGATACCGAACCGGTAACCTTCGCGCCTAGTTTTTCGAGTTCAAATTTGAAATCGTCTCTCGGTCTCGAAAGCGTGCCCGTAATCACTACCGTTTTGCCCGCAAACGCACCGCTCTGCGCCGTTTGCGAGACTTCCAAAACAGGCGTAATGAAGCCCAAAAGCTCTTCAATCTTGGCGCGGTTTACGCGCACAAACTCGACGTAACTATCCGCCATCGCCTCGCCAAAGCCATCGAGTGCTAGCAAGTCCTCGCGGCTAAGGTCCAGCCAACGCTGTCCATAAATCGCGGCGATTTTTTTGGCGGCGACCTCGCCTACGGTTTCTATACCCAAAGAAGTAATAAAACGCGCAAGTGCCGGAGTGCGCGAGGCTTCGATCGCGCTTAGAATATTTGTGATTTTTTTGTCTTTAAAGCCCTCTAGTCCCGCGAAATCCGCCGCTTTTAGCCTATAAATATCGGCGATTTCGCGCACTTTGCCGCATTCGTAAAGTAGCGTGATAATCGCCTCGCCAAGACCGTCGATATTCATGCAGCGCTTACTCGTGAAATACAGCAACGAATTAAGCGTGCGCGCTTTGCAAGCGAGGTTTTGACACTTCAAAATCGCGCCGATTTCGATGAGCTCGCCACCACATTCGGGGCACGCGCGAGGTGGAATTATCGGCGTTTCGCGTCCGTCTCTGCGGGCCGCAAAGACGTGGGTTATCTTTGGTATCACGTCGCCGCTGCGAATGACTGTGACGAGGTCTCCTCTCATAAGCCCCAATCTCGCAATTTCGTCCGCGTTGTGCAAAGTCACGTTTCGCACGAACGCGCCGCCCACGTCTACGCCCTCTAACACGCCCACCGGCGTTACCGCGCCCGTGCGCCCGACTTGCCACGTCACATCAACGAGACGCGTGGTTTTTTCAAGCGGCGGAAACTTGTAAGCGACCATAAAACGCGGGAATTTCACGGTGTAACCCAGCTCGGCTTCTTTTGCCACAAGGTTTGCGCGCACGACCATGCCGTCCATAAGAATCGGTTTGCTGTCGCGCTCTAAAATTAGCCTTTGGTAGGCTTTTTCTATATCGCCGGCACCTCTGGCCACCACGCAAAAAGGGTCGCGCAAAAATCCCAAAGAGCGCACGAACTCCATCACTTGCGCGTGAGTTTCAAATTTGAGATTATTCGCGCCCACGCCCCAAGGATAAAATTTGAGTTTGCGGCTTTTGGTGACGGCGTTATCAAGCTGCCTAAGACTGCCCGCGGCGGCGTTACGAGGATTTGCGAGCGGCTCTTCGCCCGCTTTGGCGCGCTCTGCGTTGATAAGTTCGAAATCGTCTTTGGCGATAACGACTTCACCGCGGATTTCAACGCGTTCTTTGTATGAGATTTTAAGCGGTATAGAAGCGATGACTTTGGCGTTATTTGTGACGTTTTCGCCCACCGCGCCGTTGCCCCGCGTCGCCGCGCTAATTAGCTCGCCGTTTTCGTAGAGTAGATTTAGACTCGCGCCGTCAAATTTAGGCTCTATATAATACTCCAAATCGCCCTTATTACCGCGTTTTAGCCATTCTAGTAGCTCGGCGTGAGTGAAAATATCCTCCATCGACCACATCCGCTCAATGTGCGTGGATTTCTCAAAAGCATCCAAAATCTCGCCGCCCACGCGGTTTGTGGGAGAATACGCCACTTTCAAATTTGGATTTTCTTTTTCAAATTTCACCACGCGCGCGTAAAGTTCGTCGTATTCGTCGTCGCTCGCTATCGGCGCGTCCTTGGTATAATAAGCCTGCGCCCATAAATTCAGCGTTTCGACCGCTTTAAGGTATTCTTTTTCGTTCATTTTTAGCCTAAGATTTCATGATAAGCCGCGCTTAATTTCATCATTTGCGCGTGCTCTTTTACGTCGTGGACGCGAATAATCGCCGCGCCGTTTTCAAGGGCTTTTTGGTGCAAAAACAGCGTGCCGGCAAGTCTTCCTGAGACCTCGCTTGGATAATAAGCGTTTATGAGCGATTTACGGCTTGCACCCACTAAAAGCGGTTTTTCAAAGCGCGAAAAATGACTTAGATTTTTAATCAGCGCGAGACCTTGCGCCGCGTCTTTGCCAAAGCCCACGCCGATATCAAGAACGATTTTTTTCGCGCCCGCCGCCTCGCACTGGGCTATTTTGCGCTCAAAAAACTCGTCAACCTCGCCCATGATATCGCAAGTTAAATTTGAATTATTTGCTCCGCCTTGTTTTCCGCCGTGCATAAGACAATAAGTCGCGTCAAACTCCCCTGCAAGAGCGGCGAGAGCGGCGTTTGCGCTGATGTCATTGACAAATGAAAATCCATGCTCCAACGCATATCTTTGGCATTTTAAATCAAAACTATCGAGGCTAAAAACCGCCATCTTCGTTAGTCCCTCGCGGTAAAGAACGTCGATAACGGGAGCTATGCGCGCGAATTCCTCGTCCGCGCCGCAGTATTCGCTATTTGGGCGAGAACTAGCCGCGCCTATATCCACGATGTCCGCTCCCTCTTCTATCAATTTTGCAACCCTCGCGGCCGCTTCATTCAAATTTGAACGGCTTTGCGGATTGAAGCTGTCGCTATTAAAGTTCAAAACGCCCATGATTTGGGAGTGCGCGGGCATTTCAAATTTGAAAGAGAGAAACTTCGCGAGCTCTTTTAACCCAAAATCCTGCGCCGCTTCTTTCTTTGCTAAAATCGCCGTTTGAGCGGTATTAGCGACAAGCAAAGCCTCCTCTAACTCCTCGCCGCCCAAAATCGTCCCGCGACTCGTGACAAGCTCCGCGCCGACGCTCAGAGCGTCTTGCTTTAGGATATTTGCGGCGGGGCGACGCAAATCTTTCAAATAAAAGTAATTCAAATTTGACTTTTTTACCATTATCTTCGTGCCGGCTTCACTCGCGCCAATCTTTGAGCAAATAGCGGCGAAATCGCATTCCGAACTGATTTTGTAGATTTTCATTGCACTCTTTTCATAGCAAGTAAAAGCAGCGGCGTAAGCACGGTCGCGCTCTTGGCGTTTAGACTCGCAAGCGTGTAAAGACGCGAAAAATACGCCAAATCCTCGCTTTCAAATTTGATTCCCGCGTCCAGCAGCTCGCAAACTATGGCTTTAACGAGCGTCAAAAGCTCGTTTTTACCAAGTTTATCGGCCCGCTCCAAGGCCTGCGCGTTTTCTAAGAACTCATAGACGTGTCTGAGATCCAGACGCTTCACGTCAAGACCGCTAGAAACTCGTTTGGGAGTGTTTTCGCGGGTTTCTAGCACAAGGCGCGAGCGGACGGTCGGGATTAGTAGGTTTTTTGCGGGAGAAACAAGGACGAAAACCACGTTTCTAGGCGGTTCTTCAAAAATCTTGAGTAAAGCGCTTTGCCACTCCGTGCCAAATTTGCGCGCAAAAATTGCGATGACTTTTTCCTTGGGCTCAGCGATGTAGGCCTCGGCGATGATTTCATGGGCGTCTTCGACTAACGCGCTCTCAAATTCAAAAATGCGAAGGTATTCGGGATCGCACTCTATAAAAAGCTCTTTTTTGACTTGTTCAAAATCGCTGGAAATAATGATTTTACTACGCATTCACAGACTTACTTCGCCAAAAAGCGCGGCGTCTATACTCTTGTCAAATATACGGAACAGTTGGAGCAATTTCACGTCCAAAAGCTCGTCCTCGCTAGATAGAAAAAAGCCGTTTTGACGATCGCGTTCGTCAAAAAGCCACATATAACTCAACTCGCTACTTTTAGCGATTTTTGCGAGTTTCGCGCTAGTCTTACCGACATAGAAAAATATGTAGCCGTTTGGAAACGCAATACCTAGCATATCGCTAAGCAGCCTTAGATCTTCTTCGCTCTCGAGAGTTTCCGGGCGCGGATACAAAGCGCGCAGAGGCACGAAAGGAAGCATAGGACGAGCGCGATTTTTGCGGTTGATGTTTGATAAAAAATACTTCTCAAACCACTCGCGTTCGTCGTCACAGATGAGAATAAAAGTCGCGCCTTCCATCAAATATCTCAAGCGCGAAGCAAGTAATGGCGCCCATTCTTCACGGCGTTGCGCAAGCCAGTTCATGGCTAGACCCTCGTTTTTGAGGGTCTCGAACGTCCATCTAAGCAGGTCGTTCATTAGTCTTCCAGTTTGTATGCTTTATGTAGCGCCCTGACAGCCAACTCGCCGTATTTAGCGGCGACTATCATTGAGATTTTAATCTCGCTTGTAGAAATCATTTGGATATTTATACCCTCGTCCGCAAGCGTTTTAAATGCAAGGCTCGCCACGCCGCTGTGTGATTTCATACCCACGCCCACGACGCTTACTTTGACGACGTCCGCATCGATTTCTACAGAGCGCGCGAAGCTCTCGACTACTTTTTTAGCGGTTTCCATTTCGTTTTGCGGCACGGTAAAGCCGATACTTGTGGTGCCGTCTTCCTTGCTAACGTTTTGGATAATCATATCGACGTTGATGTTCGCTTCGGCTAGCTTAGTAAACACGTCTGCGGCGACGCCCGGCTTGTCAAGGACGCTTCGCATAGTGACTCTGGCTTGGTTTTTATCAAGCGCGATTCCGCTTATTAGGACTTGTTCCATATTCGTTTCTCCCGTAATTAGTGTTCCTTCGTTTTCGTTAAAGCTGTTTCTAGTGACTAGATTGACGTTTAGTTTTTTAGCAAGCTCGACGCTGCGATTTTGAAGGACCTTCGCGCCCATGCTTGCGAGTTCTAGCATTTCATCGTAGCTGATTTTTTCGAGCTTTCTAGCTTTTGGCTCGATGCGAGGATCGGTAGTGTATATACCGTCCACGTCCGTGTAAATCTCGCACAAATCGGCCTTCAAAGCTCCCGCTATCGCCACCGCGCTAAGGTCGCTACCGCCGCGCCCAAGAGTAGTCACGCGACCCTCTTTGCTAACGCCTTGAAAGCCCGCGACGACTACGATTTTGCCCTCTTTCAAATTTGAAAACATGCTCGTGGGATCGATCTCCGTAATACGCGCCTTAGTGTGGATTTCGTCCGTGACTATGCCGGCACCTCTACCGCTTAGAGCTATCGCGGGATATCCTTTTTGTGTCAAAGCGATAGCAAGAAGCGCGCTAGTTACGCGCTCGCCCGCGCTTAATAGCATATCCATTTCAGGCGAGCACGGTGCGTTTTTGGTAAAAAACTCGGCGTATTCGATGAGTTTATTCGTGACTCCGCTCATCGCCGAAACCACGACCACTACGTCGTTTCCGGCATTTTTGGTTTTTATTACTCTTTTGGCGACTTCCTCGATACGCTCGAGCGTCCCCACGCTCGTGCCGCCATATTTTTGCACGATTAGCATTAAATATATCCTTCCTCTTTGAAATATTTCAAAACTTTGTTATAAACGTTTTTCTTAAAATGATTGACTTTCCCTGAAATTTCGCCATATTCTACAAATTTGAAATCGTCGAACTCAGGGTGCTTGGTGCGGATGTCGATTTTCGCGCTCGGCTTTAATTTTACGAGAAAATATCTCTGATTTTGCCCGTCGTAGGGATACATTTTTTTGGCCACTTGGGGCGGAAAATCATAGCTCAGCCACTCGGGATACTCGCCTAGTATCTCGACCTCGTCCGTGCCTATTTCCTCCCAAAGCTCGCGCAAAAGTGCCTCGCGCGGAGTTTCCTTACCGTCGATACCGCCTTGGGGAAACTGCCACGCGCCCTTGATATCGCTGCGTTGGGCGATTAGGATTTTGCATTCGAGCGGATATGAAGGAGCCAACACGATAGCCGCCACGTTGGGGCGGTAGTTCTTTTCTTTTTCCATTTCGTTATCGCCTTGATTTTTAGCGAAAATCTTACAAAAAAAGCGTTTAAATTTTAATAAATATGTAAGATTTTTTTCATTATAGTTGCAAAATGCAAGTTTATATCCATATCCCGTTTTGCGAAAGCAAGTGTCCGTATTGCGCGTTCGGTTCGGTAGAGGGCGCGAACGAAAGCCTCAAAAAAGCTTATTTTGACGCGCTCGCGACCGATCTTAATTCAAATTTGAAACAAATTCTAGCAGGGCGCGAGATTTCTAGCGTTTTTATAGGCGGAGGCACGCCCAGCGCGGTAAGAGCGAGGCTATACGAGCCTATTTTCGCCGCCCTTAGTTCAAATTTGAAACCAGACGCCGAAATCACGAGCGAAGCAAACCCGAACAGCGCGAGTTTTGAGTGGCTTAGCACGATGCGCAAATTTGGCGTGAACCGCGTCAGCTTCGGAGCGCAAAGTTTCGATGAGAAAAAGTTGCGATTTTTGGGGCGAATTCACGGAACGCGCGAGATTTATGAAGCGGTGGCAAACGCGCGAAATACGGGGTTTGAAAACATAAACGTGGATTTGATTTACGGCACGAGACTTGACAATAAAAAACTGCTTGCAAAAGAGCTTGAAAATATTTCAAATTTGAATATTCCCCACGTTTCTGCGTATTCGCTCACTATTGAGGCGGGCACGCCTTTTGCGCGCGGTTCAAATTTGAAAAAAGACGGCGCGAGGCTGGCTAAATTTTTGTTTGACGGACTTTCAAATTTGAATTATTCGCAATACGAGATTTCAAATTTCGCCCGCGAAAACGGCGAATGTCGCCACAATCTTGGATATTGGGCGGGCGCGGAGTATGCGGGATTTGGCGCGTTTAGCGTGGGATTTGTGGGCGACGCTAGGTATTATGCTAGTTCAAATTTGAAAGATTACATAGCCGCGCCAAGCAAGCGAGAAACCGAGCGACTCACAGACGAGGATATGTGCTTGGAGCGCGTATTTTTGGGACTTCGCTCGCGCCTTGGAGTGGATATTTCAAATTTAAAAAGCGCGGAAACAAGCGAAAAAATCGAGATTTTGCGCCGCGCGGGCAAAATAGAGGTGAAAAACGGTAGAATTTATAATAAAAATTTCCTTTTAGCGGACGAAATCGCTTTATTTTTAACGTAACAATCAGCCAAAACGCGCTAAAATAGGCAAATTTTTTTTAAGGTCAAAAATGTTTGGAATGAGTTTTACCGAAATCATCGTCATATTGGCGGTCGCAGTCGTTTTTTTGGGACCCGACAAACTGCCCGAAGCGATGGTGAAATTCGCGAAATTTTTCAAGACTTTTAAGCAAACCGTCAATTCCGCGCGCTCGACTTTCGAGCAAGAAGTCAAAATCGCCGAACTCAAAGAAGACGCGAAAAAATATCGCGACGCCATCACGTCCACCACAGATAGCGTGCGCAAAAAGCTCACTTTCGAAGAACTCGACGAGCTCAAAAAAACGGCCTCTGGCGTGAGCGATAGCCTCAACGAGAGCCTCGCGGATATCAAAAAAGAATTTTCAAATCCGCTAAGCAGCCTAAATAGCGAGGTTAGCTCGGACGATTTTGCAGACGATAAAAAGCCCGAAGCGGCGGTTGATAATTCAAATTTGAAAGTCGAAAAAGCGCCCGAAAGCGCAAATAATTCAAATTTGAATAATGCCGAAAAGGTCGCAAATGTTTGAAGATTTAAGACCGCATTTAATCGAACTTCGCAAGCGTATCGTCATCTCCGCTCTCGCCCTATTCGTGGGCTTCGCCGCGTGTTTTGCGTTTTGGAACCCGATTTTGGATTTTATGACCACGCCGCTTAAAGTCGCGTTGCCCGAGGGCAGCAACATCATCTTTACCAATATTGTAGAGCCGTTTTTCACCGCGATGAAAGTAGCGTTTTTCGCAGGTCTGCTCGCCTCTATGCCCGTGATTTTTTGGCAGTTTTGGCTTTTTGTCGCGCCGGGGCTTTACGACAACGAAAAAAAATACGTCATTCCATTCGTGCTCAGCGCGACCGTGATGTTTGCGGCGGGCGCGGCGTTTTGCTATTATTTCGTCGTTCCCGTAGGCTTTGCTTTTCTTATCAACTTTGGCGGTCAGCTTTTCCAAGCGCTACCTAGCATAGGCGAATATGTGGGCTTTTTTACCAAACTCGTGGTTGCTTTTGGCATCAGCTTTGAGTTGCCGGTAGTAACGTTTTTTCTTGCTAAACTAGGTCTTATCACCGACGACACGCTCAAAGGCTACTTTCGCTACGCGATAGTCGGTATTTTCGTCTTTGCCGCCGTCATGACTCCGCCCGATATCCTTAGTCAGTTTATGCTCGCGGTGCCTCTCATCGGACTTTACGCGATTTCAATTTATATAGCCAAGCTCGTAAATCCAGCGCCAAAAGAAGAACTCGAAGAAGATGAAGACGAGGAGGAAGAGTCCCAAAATGCTTGATCCGACCAAGCTTTCAAGCTATGATTATCCGCTTCCTCGCGAACTCATCGCAAGCGAGCCCGTTATGCCGCGTGAAAACGCGCGTCTACTAGTTTTTCACAAGAGTAGCGGGCAAATCGAACACCTACGTTTTGGCGATTTAGCGGACGTCATCCCGGAGGGTTGCGCCGTCGTGTTTAACGACACGAAAGTCGTCAAAGCACGCATTTACGGACACAAAGAAAGCGGCGGCGAAATAGAATTACTTCTAAATACCCCGCTTGGCGAAAACAAATTTGAAGTGCTCATCCGCGGACGCGTAAAAGAGGGCTCTAGGCTAATTTTTGGCGCGGGGCTCGAAGCTCGCGTAGTAGAGCTAAAAGAAGACGCCGCGCGCATAGTCAAATTTGAATTAAGTGGTCACGAAATCGGCGCGCACGAGCTATTTTCCGTGCTTTCCCAAATCGGCCACGTACCTCTGCCTCCATACATCAAGCGCGGCGACACCAAAGACGACGAAAGCT
>ONQI01000068.1 GCA_900319915.1 uncultured Campylobacter sp. | reverse complement strand
TGAAAAGGGGTGCGAAATGGGGTATGATCAGCGCAGACAAAAGCGTGTATATCCCATGCCTTTATGACAAGCCCATGTACTTTTCGGAGTATCTAGCTAGGGTAATGCGATATGGCAAATGGGGGTTTGTGGATACGTCCGGCAAGGAAGTAATCCCACCTATTTACGATAAAGCGGAAAACTTTAAGGGCGGCGTTGTTAAAGTCAAAAATGACGGCGAATGGATTAGACTACGTAGACACTAAAGCGTTTAAGAACACCGGCGAATCCCGCCTAGCGCGGGATATTCAAAATTTAATTCAAATTTGGATATAATTCAAAAAAATACAACTGGAGGAAAAAATGGCAAGTTTGAAAGATTTTTCAGGAAGGACGTTGGCTACAATTGCATATAAAAGTGGTGAAATAAACGATAGGGACTTTGTTTGGCTTGATGACAAAAAGCCAGACTGGTTTGTGGACGGTAACACTTATATTAAAACCGCCGATATTCGCGCAGATAGGACATATCACTTCACAATCCCAAGTGATTTTCCAAAAAATTGCGAAATAATTTTGGGGCTAATAGATGGAGACGATTTATACATAATCAAAAAGAATGGCTCTAAAATTTCAAAAGAGATAATATATAAACTAGAAGAAGTAGAAAAGATCGGCAAAAAACTGCCAAAATTAGATTTAGCGATGTGTGAAAATTATGATAAAACGCTAAGAAGCGCCAACAAATTGCTCAACGAAGCTAGAGAAAATGGATTTGGAAGACAAGAATTTTTTAAATGGTATTTTGCCAAAGATAAAAAATGTTACTATTGCGGCGTTGCAGAAGAGGATTTATGTTGCTATTTTGACGAGGGAATACCAGAAGATTCCGAAAATAAGAGAAATAGGGGTAAGATTTTAGAAATAGAAAAAGTGAAATCTACAGATACGTATAGAGATGGTAATTGCGAACTGGCTTGCTACATTTGTAACAATGCAAAAAGCGATTTTATCTCGGCAGCGGATTTCAAAAAATACATCGCGCCTGGAATTACAAATTTCTGGAATAGCAAAATTCTGAAACGTCAAAAAAATAATTCAAATTTGAATTGACCGCTCTATACGAGCGGCTTTTCTCCGCAAACGCAGTGCAACGCGCCGCCATGCTTGATGAGCGAGTGGGCGTTTACTAGCTCTATCTCGCAATCGCCAAAAGCCCGCGAAATCTGCTCTGCGGCGATTTCGTCATTTTTTAGCCCGTAGGCCGGCATAATTATAAGAGAGCCTATTTTGACAAAGTTCAGATAAGCCGCCCAGTCTCGTCCTTCCCAAAAATCCTTATTCAAATTTAGCTTGGTAATTTCGAGCCCGCGGCGCGTTAGGGCGCGTTTAAATTTAGTCCTCCAGGACGCGCTTTCTATGAAAAAATCGTTGATTATCACGCTATTTTGCTAGTAAAGCGCACGATAGTGTCCGTATGCCCGTAAGGATCATAGGGAGCGCGGGGCACGATAATAAGCTCGCCTATAGCGCATTTTTCGCAAATAAGCCTTTTGATTTCGTCTCGCGATAGCCCGGGATTATCCGTAAAAACTTTATCCGTCATTATCGCCTTGCGCCCGATGCGCTCGAAGTTTCCGCCGTCCATCACAAGAGGCAGATGACGCGGCATGGGTGGTAAAATCGTGCGGTATTTCTCGTCTCCGCGCAAATAATCGGGATTATAGACATACGAACACACTTGCCCGTCCGCGCACACGAGCGGTAGATAATCCCTCGCCCAAATGTCCTTCGTGTCGCCTATAAGCTCGAAATTTACGCCGTGGCGCGTTAGGGCGGCGAAAAAGTCCGCCGCAACTCTAGGATGATATTTTGGGAATAAATCTGAAAAAATAAGGATAGACATCGCTCTATTTCAAATTTGAAACGCTTTTTTGGGCTTAGTTATTTCGCTAATATCTTTGGCGTATTCGGCGGTTTCTTCTTTGATGAGATCGGCAAACCATTTTGGTTCTAAGACCTTGATATGCGGGATATAGTAGTAGATGAGCGGTTTTAGTTCCATTTCGTTGGTAAAGTCAACCTCGATCTCGACGGAGCCGTCGGGATCCTTGCCGGTGACGCGCTGCGTCGGCAAAGGACGGCGAAGGAAGTATTTGACGACGTAAGGCGAAAGCAAAAGCCTAGCGACATATTTGTTTTCAGGCTCAAACCAAGCGGTGCGAACGTTCTCTAATCTCTCGATGAGTTTTTCGTCGGCTTCAAAATGTTCGTTTGTGAGGGTTAGTTTCTCAAAGGAGCGAAGATGAAATTTCTTAAACTTACCGTCCTCGTCGATTAGCATAAGATACCAAAAGCCCTCTAAAAACGCTAGGCGCAAGGGCTCGACCAAATGCTTTCTGCTTTTGTACTCGCACAATATTTTCACACTCTGCTTTATTGCGCGCTCTATTAAGACGAAGTTATCAAAGTCCTTTTCATCTAATTTTTCGGAGTCGATATTTACTACAAACTGCTCGCCAAGCCCCGATGAAAGCTGTTTTAACACGACGTGCGCCTTGTGGTAAAACTGCGCCCCCATGCCCCTAGCCACGTCGTCTAACACGCCGATGACAAGTCTCTCGTCCGAGCTGGTTTGCGCTTCGCCCATGCTCCAGGTTCTGCCTTTTCTAGTCGCGCCTTGGTGTGATAATATCTGCAAATCGCGAGAAATCGTTTTCGCGCTAACGCCTAGTAGCTCGGCAAGCTCTGAAATAGTATACCCACGAGTTTTAAGAAGGGCGATAATGCGGTTAATTCTATTGTATTTTTCGTTTTGAATATCGCTTATAAACTCCATAATAATCCTTGAATTTTATTTGGGGTAATTATAGCATAAAATGTGGACAAAAAATGTCCTAAAAACGATTATTTCGATATCCAAAAGAAGTAGATTTTAGTAGAATCGCTTGCAAATTATACCTAAAACAACTCGGTTTGAAAAAGCCCGCATTTTTATGTTCGTTTATTCAAATTTGAATATTTAAGCCTTTTTTGCTAAAATCGCGGGTTTCAAAAGGGGTAAAATGAGCAAGCTAAATCAAGAACAATTTGCCGCGGCGACCGCGCCTATGGGACACAATCTCATCATCGCTTCTGCTGGCACCGGCAAGACTAGCACCATCGTCGCGCGCATAGCTCATCTTATCGAGAGTGGTGTGGAACCCCGAAAAATATTGCTCCTAACCTTCACAAACAAAGCCGGCGCCGAGATGATAGGGCGCTTACGCACGCGTTTTGACGAGCGCGTGGTCTCGGGCATCACCGCGGGGACTTTTCACGCGGTCTCGCACATGCTCTTAAAACGCCTAAATAAGGGCGTTATCCTAAAGCAACCAAGCGAACTCAAAACCCTGCTCAAATCTCTCGTCGAAAATCGCCAATTTCATCATCTCAGCGACCTTGGCGCGTATGGCGGCGCGTATCTTTACGACGTGTATTCGCTTTTTTGCAACACCTGCGTTAACGGCGAGGGTTTCGCGCAGTGGTTTAGTCAAAATTATGGCGAGCAGGCGGTTTACGCGGATATTTACGAGGACGTTTTACGCGAGTTTGAGACCGAAAAAGCGCGTTTTGGCTATGCGGATTTCAACGACTTGCTTGTAAAAATGCGCGAAGAGCTCCGCGCCGGCGCGCCCATAGAGTTTGATGAAATTTTGGTCGACGAGTATCAAGACACCAACTCGCTCCAAGGCTCGCTTATCGACGCTTTCGCGACTAAGAGCTTATTTTGCGTAGGCGATTACGATCAGAGCATTTACGCGTTTAACGGCGCGAACATCGAAATCATCGGCTCTTTTAAGGATCGTTATCCGGACGCGCGGGTTTATTCGCTAAACGTAAATTATCGCAGCTCGTCGCGCATATTAGAGCTAGCAAATCGCGTCATAGCCAACAATCCGCGTCTTTATCCCAAACAACTCACGGTCAGCCGCACGGGCGAGTTCCCAAGTCCGCGTCTGCTAGTCTACGACGAACTTTTCGAGCAATACGAAGGTATAGCCGAATTTGCGCAACTCTCACACTATCCCAAAAACGACATCGCGATAATTTTTCGCAACAATTCCAGCGCGGACGGCTTGGAAATCGCGCTAAAAGAGCGAAATATCCCTTGCAAACGCAAAGGCGGCGTGAGCTTTTTCGAGAGTCGCGAAATCAAAGCTCTCGTCGATATTATCGGCATTTGCGTCAATCCGCGAGACATCATGGCGTTCATTCACGTTTTTGAGTTCGTGCGCGGACTCGGCGCGGCTAGGGCCAAAGAAATCTACGAAGCCCTCTCAAACCTCGGTCACGGCGACGTCGCGCGCGGTTTGCTCTCGCCTGATAAAGACGCAAAAATGCACGTTAGGCGCGCCAAAAACTACGAGCTGGGACTCTTTGACGATTTTGAGGAGTTTGGCGATCGTTCGCGATTTTCAAATTTGAGCTTGGGCGAATTTGCCGAACATCCAATACTAAGCTATACCGCGCTAAACGAGACCGGAGCCGCGTTTTTGCTGGCTTTGAGAGAGTTTTTGCGTTCAAATTTGAATGCTAGGAGCGCTCGAGAACTCGTTTTTGGCGCGATGAAATCAGAAATCTACGCTATCGTCGCGGACAATCTCGCCGCCAAACGCGCCACGCTCAAAAACGGCGCTATCGACGAAGATTTGCGCGAAAAAGCCCGCGCCGCTATTATGGCCAAGGCTGCGACGCTTGCCGAAATCAGCAAACATTACGGCGCAATCGATACTTTTTATAACTTTCTAACGCTTGGCAAGAGCGAAATAGAGCAGGGCGAGGGCGTAAATCTGCTCACGGTGCACGCGAGTAAGGGGCTTGAGTTTGGGCAAGTGTTCGTGGTAGACCTCGCCGAAACGCGCTTTCCAAACGCCAAACTAATGGCGATGGGCGGCAGTCTCGAAGAAGAACGGCGACTGTTTTACGTGGCGGTTACGCGCGCCAAAGACGAGCTATATCTGAGTTATGCCAAGCACGATAAAATCGGCAAAAACGAGTATAAACCTAGTCAGTTTCTTAAAGAAGCGGGATTTAATTTAGAATAAATTTCGCGCTTTGTGGATATCTTGGCGGATTGTTTGTGTTTCAAGACCTGAAAAACACCTTGTTTTTTATTTGTAGTTCAAATTTGAATGCTTAAAATTAATTGAGAAAAATATTTTTGCGACGCGAGAAATTCGCGCCGTCTTGTAAAATTAGCCGTTGTCTATTTTGCCTTTTAAGGTCTCTTCAAGCGTGCGAATTTTGACCGCTCCGGATTTTATAATCTCGTCGTCATATTCAATCAAACTCTTATCTTTCTTTGGATAATCGATTTTAGAAAGCACGTATTTTATCGCGTTTATACGGGCTTTTTTCTTGTTGTCGCTCATAATAATCGTCCACGGCGCGAAGTCGGTGTTTGAGGAAAGTAGCATATAGTATTTGGCGAGCGTGTATTGATCCCAAAGCTCTTGACCCTTTTTGTCCACGGGAGATAATTTATACTGTTTGAGCGGGTCGGTTTCGCGCGCTTTGAAGCGTTTGTTTTGCTCTTCTTTGGACACTGAAAAGTAAAATTTAATGAGGATAATGCCGCTATTTACGAGCATTTCTTCAAATTCCGGCACTTGGTGAAGGAATTGCTTGTGCTCCTCGGGCGTACAAAATCCCATGACCGGCTCGACGCCCGCACGGTTATACCAGCTCCTGTCAAAAAGCACGATTTCGCCACCGCTAGGGAGGTGCGCGATGTAGCGTTGGAAATACCATTGCGTTTTCTCGACGTCGCTCGGTTTTTCTAGCGCGACGGTGCGGCAGCCGCGCGGATTGAGGTGCTCGGTGAAGCGTTTTATCGTGCCGCCCTTGCCGGCAGCGTCGCGACCCTCGAAAATCACGAGCAATTTGAGCCCTTTCTCTTTGATGTAATTTTGCATTTTAAGCAGTTCGATTTGAAGTTTGATGAGCTCTTTTTCATATTTTATAGTGCTTTTTTTGACTTTGATGTCGACGTATTTGTCGCTTTCTTCATTGTTTTCCTTGACTTTTTTCTCTTTTTCTTTATCGCCCATGGCGGCTCCTTATTTAAGATTTATTAAATTTTAATCTTTGTTTATTAAATACTGCTTAAATTTGCTTTTTCTTTAAGAAAATTGTGTAAAATTATTCAAATTTGAAATTAGGATTTTTTATGAAAAAACTGATTTTTGCTATCGTTTTTGGCGTTTGGAGCGCGCTGGGAAACGCCGCGATTTTAGACAAAGACGAGGCTTTCAAATTTGAATTAAACAGCGGTGTGGACGGACTTAGCGCGATTTTTAAAATCGCCGATGGAGTTTATTTATATCGCGACAAATTTGAGTTTAAGATCAACGGCAACGACGTATCCGCGCTGCTCGATTTCCCGCAAAGCGCAAGCGAAGAAGGGCGCGAGATTTACCGCGGCGAGGTTAGATTTTTTGTGCCCGCTGGGCTCGCGCGAACTTTTGGCGAGAAAATCAAATTTGAAGCGCGCTTTCAAGGCTGCGCCCAGAGCGGATTTTGTTATCAGCCCATGGTCAAGGCTTACAAGGTAAATCTCGCTAAAAACGAGGTCAAAGCGAGCAAGCCAGACAAGCCAAAACACGCCAAAAACGAGAGCGCGGCAATCGCGGACGAGCTCGAGGGGGCGAACTTCGCGCTCGCGTTGCTTAGCTTTTTTGGCTACGGACTTTTGCTCGCGCTCACTCCTTGCGTATTTCCGATGATACCGATAGTCGCGAGCGTCGTGGTGGCAAAATGCGGAAATGGTAATTCAAATTTGAACGGCGTCGCGGAGGGCGGCGATTTAAATTTGAAACCGAGTGCAAAAAAGGGCTTTTTAATCGCCCTCATCTATGTCCTTGCGATGTCGTTCGCTTACGCTATTGCCGGTGTTGCGGCGGCTTTTGCTGGGGCTAGTTTGCAAGGGATTTTGCAAACTCCGTTCGTTTTGATCGCGACGGCTCTTATTTTCGTGCTTCTTGCGCTTAGTATGTTTGATTTTTACGCGATTCAGATGCCAGAGCGCGTCCAAAGCTTCGTCGCCAAACGCGGCGAAAAAGCGAGCGGATACGCGGGCGTGGCGTTTTTGGGCTTTATTTCGGCTCTCGTGGTGGGACCTTGCGTCGCCGCGCCGTTAGCGGGGGCGTTACTCTATATCGCCGGCAGCGGAAACGCGTTTTTCGGGGGACTCGCGCTGTTTGTGATGAGTCTTGGCATGGGTGCGCCGCTTCTTCTCGTGGGGCTGGGCGCGAAAGTCTTGCCAAAACCGGGCTTTTGGATGAACGAAATCAAGAAGATTTTTGGCTTTTTGATGCTAGGCATGGCGGTGTGGATACTTTCTAGAATCGTCGGCGAGGACGTGGCAAATCTGCTCTACGGCGTGCTTTGCGTGTTTGCGGCTGTGTTTTTTGGCGCGTTTGAAGCCTCTGTCGGCGGCGCGCGCAAGTTCGCTAGAGCGTGCGCGATTATCCTGTTAGTTTTTGGCGCGGTGATGGTAGCAAACTTCGCGGCGGGGCGTTTCGCGCCAAATTTGATTTCAAATTTGAATAATTCGGCTGCGGTGGGTTCAAATTTGAACTTCGCGCCCGTTTCAAATTTGAAAGCTCTCGACCACGCCATAAAAACAGCCAAAAAGCCCGTGATGCTCGAAATCACGGCTAGCTGGTGCGAAAACTGTAAGGAAATGGAGCGAACGACTTTCGCTTCTCCCGCCGTTCGCGCCCAGCTCGAAAAATACACGCTCTTAAAAGCCGACGTGAGCGAGATGAATAATGATAATAAGGCGCTTATGAGCGAGTTTGACGTGTTTGGACCGCCGGCGTTTATATTTTTCGAAGATGGGCGCGAACTCACGCATCGGCGCATAATCGGCTTTGCGAGCGAGGAAAAATTCCTGCAAATCGCGAGTCGCAAGTGATAAAATTTTTGAAATTTTGTTAGAATTTATTAACAATTTAAATAAAATTGCGCTATAATAGAGGAAATTTTCATATAGGAGTCAAAAATGACATTTACGGTCAAAAATCCAATTCCGGGCTTTGAGGACGTGCGAACCGTTGAGATTACCGAGCTTGACGACTTTTTCGTAAAACTCACTACAAAAGAGCGCGACGAGGGCAAGGACCAGGTCAGTCTCACTCTTGTAAATCCTTACGCGCTTCGTCCAAATTATGATTTTGTGATGCCTACCGCGCTTCAACAAGTCCTAGGAATCGACGGTAAAAAGCCGATTCGCGTTTATAACGTCGTTATTTTGGATAGAACCATCGAAAACTCCGGCGTGAATTTCCTCGCCCCAATCATATGCAACATGGAAGACAAAACCGTCGGTCAAGTCGTCCTAGACGCGGCAAAATATCCAAATTACAATCAATTTGAAAAAATCGGCAACCTTGTGAAGAAAAATACGTTCGAGGTCAAACAACCAATCCTTGGTTTCGAGGATATCACGAAAGTCGAAATCGTGCCGTTTGACAAGTTTTTCTCGACAATGAAAGTCATCGAAAGCGGCAAAGAGCACGCGGGTACGTCATTTACGCTCATCAACCCTTACACTCTTCGCCAAGATTATAATTTCGAGGTTCCGACCCCATACCAAGTCCTTCTCGACCTCGACGAGAGAAGCGAATGGAGAGTTTATAACATCGTGATTCTTAACAAAACCATCGATAAATCTGTCGTTAATTTCATCGCGCCGGTGCTTTGCAACCTCAAAAACAACTTTATGGCGCAAGTCGTTTTGGATCCGAAAAAATATCCAAATTACGGTGCGGCGGAAAAAATCAGCGATTTTATCGAGAAATAATCTCTCGCTATGCGACGCGCTTTTTCTTTGCTAGAACTTATTATTGCAATCGTCGTCATAGCGCTCTCTATAGCAGCTTTGCCTTTTGTCGTCGGTGGTGCGATGAGAGGCAACTCTGCGGCTATTGTTCAAGAAATGATAACCGCGACCAAAAGCGTCATCTCCGACGCCACGACGTATCCGTGGAATAGTAACTATTCAAGCGAAGTAACTCCGGATAAAATTTGGCGCACCACGGGCGACACCAATAGATTTTCAAATTTGACTTTATCTGACAGTGAAAGATTTTTTACCGCGCAAAGACAATATTTCGGTCAAGCGAGTTCGATTTGCAATTATGATGTAAATACGAGCGGCTGTCTTGA
>ONQI01000006.1 GCA_900319915.1 uncultured Campylobacter sp. | reverse complement strand
CTTTCACGCTTCGCCGCGTTCAAATTTGAAATCACGCCCGCCCCAAGAAGTGGCGAAACCGCTCCGAGCGCGCTAAATTTGATAAATTTTCGTCTGTCCATAACTCGCCTTTAAGAAAATTTTTTGGCAATTATATGTAAAATTACCTTTCGTTTCAGTGATAAAATCACATTTTAGGGGGAAAAATGCTAGGCAAGCAAGACGAAGCATTGCTTAGAGCGAAGTTTGCGCCGTTTGGACTGAGCCAGACCGATATGAACGCGCTCGTGAGTGGCGCGGACGTGCTACGCTACGAGGCGGGGCGGGTGCTATACAAAGACGCGCGTTCTTGCTACGGCTTTTTCATCGTCAAGAGCGGCGTTTTACGCGCTTTTGTGCTTTCGCCAAACGCCAAAGAAATCACGATTTTCAAGCTAAAAAGCGGCGAAGAATGCATAATTTGCAGCGCGTGCGCGAGCGACAGTTTGCAACTAGAAATAAATCTCGAAGTTCAAGAAGACCTCGAAATTATCGTCATTTCCCCCGCTATTTTTTCGGCTCTGCGACAAAAATACCAAAGCCTTACCAATTATGCCCTCGCGCTCATTTCGCGTCGTTTCGCGCAAAGCATAAACGTCATGCAACAAGCCCTCTTTTTGCCGCTAACCGAGCGAATTCGCGACTTTCTCGTACAAAACGCCGTGGAGGGCGAACTAAAACTCACTCACGAAACCATCGCCAACGAATTAGGTAGCGCGCGCGAGGCGGTTTCTAGGATACTCAAAGAAATGGAAAAATTAGGCGAAATTGAACTCTCGCGAGGGAAAATCAAGCTGATGGCATAATTAGAGCTTAAATTTAATTCAAATTTGAATATCCAGGCACTAAATCATCATCGATTATTAGACGACGCGTTACGTATGGTTTTTGCATCGCTATTATTTTCTCCGCTGGTAGCGTGCGAAGACATTTTGCAGAGGCTAGAGAATCCATGGTTTTGCTAGCCGCGCAGCCCATCTCGCGCGCGAAAGCATTGCCAAGAGCGAGCGCTTCTTTCATAGTAATAGGCGAGCTTCGGCGGATACGCTCGGGACCGATGATAGTTATGTTTGCCGGGTTTCCGCCAAATGCGCGGATATTTTCGCGCACAAAATCCAGCGCGGCGATTTGATCCATGAGACCATAATTTGCGTGGCGCATTTTTTCGCGGGCGAGACCGTCGGCGGCGAGAAAGCCAAGAACGCCTAGACGGTAGTTAAAAGTCACAACGATAGTATTCGAGGCTTTGGCAAGGTCGCTCGGATCAAAATCAGCGCCCGATCCGGTCACTAACTCGCCGCCATGAATCCAAAAAAGAACGGGTAATTTATCGCTCTTTTTGACGTCGCGCGGCGCAAAAATATTGAGATAAAGGCAATCTTCGCTGCCTTGAGGTCTAGCCAACGAGTCAAGGTCGCGACTTTGGAGACACCGAGGCGCATAAGTCTCGGCGCGCTTTACGCCGCCCCAAGGAGCGGGTTTTTGGGGACCACGCCACCTGAGCTCTCCCACGGGAGCTTTGGCGTAAGGAATACCCAAAAATTCCACACCGCGCACGGTTCGCGCGCCCAAAACCGCGCCGTATTTGGTGTATACAATAGGAGAAGCACTATTCAAATTTGAACTTTCCGCGCTCGCATGCCCCGCTAAAACCGCGCCCAAGAGCGCGCAGGATAGGATTTTTTTCATTCTCGCTCCTTTGGTTTCAAATTTGAAAACCGAGCGCGACTTATTTCAAATTTGAAAGCAACGCGAGCAATTTTTCGGCGTGCTCGTCGGCGATTTGTTTCATTCTCGCGATTTTCGCTTCGTCGCCGCGATCGGCGTAGGATAGCGAACCGCTAAAAACGTGCCCGCCCCAGTTCATCCCGCAAAGCGCGGCGCAGCACTTAAATGGTGGCAAAAACGCCTCCAAATCGTATCCGCTAACCTCTTTGGTATAATACTCCGTCGGCGCGCCCGCGGTAAATGAAAGAACAAGCGTTTTGCCTTTTAGTTTGTCGCCCTCTCGTCCGTGCGAAAAACCACGGACGAAGACTTGCTCGACCCATTGATGAAGCAGAGCGGGCGAACTATACCAAAATAGCGGAAATTCGAGCACGACGACATCTGCGGCGCGAAGCTTTTCTTGCTCTCTTGCCACATCGATTTTGAAATCTGGATAAAGCTCGCTAAGAACGTCAAATTCGGCGTTTGGTAGCTTTTCTTTTAAGATGCGCAAGATTTCTTTGTTTGCGACCGAATTTT
>ONQI01000039.1 GCA_900319915.1 uncultured Campylobacter sp. | reverse complement strand
GACATTCAAATGCAAAGGGGCTTAAAACCCATCACTATTTCGTGCGCGGTCGCTTCGGCTCTGTGCTCGCACGCGCTAGCCGTGGATATCGACGGCACGCCCGAGGGCGGCGTGGTAAACGTAAGCGGCGGCACTTATAATAACGTCCACGGCATGAAAAGCGACCCAGCCAACGGCGCGAGCGTAACGCTAAATGGCACGACGCTCGAGGGTATGGCAGGCGTAGGTCCGGCTATCGGCTTATACGGCGGCTACGCAACCGGCGAGAGCGGCGGAGAGCCTCGCATCGTCGCGAGCCCGGATATCAACACCGAGGATTTCAGCGCGGCGGTGGATTACCTCAGCCTTCTCCCCGAGGTCGATAGCGACAAAATCGGAGCTCTTGGCGTGTGCGGTTTTGGCGGGCTCGTCCTAAACGCCGCGGCTATAGATACCCGCATCAAAGCCGTCGCAAGTTCCGTGATGTATGATATGAGCCGCGCGATGGGACACGGCGTGGGCGACGGACGCGACCGCTACACCAAAGCAGACCGCGTGGCCGTCTTAAAATACCTCAACGCCAAACGCCTCGAAGAAGCGCGCGCCGGCCATCCGATACCCGGCGGACATGATATAGCGGTCGTAAACGGCGTGGCGAGCGCGGGGGATCGCATTTTGCCAGAGACTTTGCCCGAAAATCCGCACCCTATTTTAAAAGAGTTTTTTGATTATTACCGCGTCCCTCGCGGCTTCCACCCGCGCTCTGTAAATTCGACTTCGGCTTGGAACTCGACTATGCCGCTTTCGTTTATGAATACGAAGCAGCTTTCTTACATAGACGAAATCTCGCCGCGTCCTATTCTCATCGTCACGGGCGAGGTCGCGCACTCTCGCTATTTCGCCGAGGGAGCTTACGAAAGAGCCGCGCAGCCAAAAGAACTCGTGATCGTCAAAGGCGCCAACCACGTCGATTTATACGATACGGACAAGATTCCCTTCGATAAATTCGAGAAATTCTTTAAATCAAATTTGAAATAATTTGATTTCGTCGCCTCGTCGCTTAATTCAAATTTGAATAGCGAAGACGTTTCGCGGCGAAGTATTTTTCGGTGATTTTTGGTACCGCGAACGGTTGCGCGAGCTAGAAAAACACTAAATTTATCGGCGCTCGCCACCAATCGCGATACTCCCAAAAGTGCAAAAAAAACGAGCCGCTTCTAATTACACTCTAGCGCGAAGCACTTGTGCATGCGCCTTTGGCGGCATTCCAAACAGTCTCGCGTATTCGCGACTAAACTGCGACGGGCTCTCGTAGCCCACCTCGAACGCCGCCTCGCTCGCGTCGATTTGACGGCTGGAAAGCAAATATTTCGCCTCTTCGAGCCTCACGCGCTTTTGAAATTGCAACGGACTGAGATTGGTAATGCGCTTGAAATTGTGATAAAGCGTGGAAGCGCTTATGTCAAACTTTGTCGAAAGCGCGTCTATATCGATGTTTTTGTTGAAGTTTATTCTGATTTCTTTGATGATTTGGGCGATTTTGTTCTCGATCGTGCCGTTTTTCACGTATTGGCGCAAAAACTCACCGCTACCGCCTTCCAAAAGATGAGACAAGATCTCCTTTGTGGCGAGTTTTTCCGCGTATTTACTAGGATTTTCGCCAGAAAGCAAAATAAAGCGATATATCGCGCCCAGTAGCGTCTCGCTTGCGTCGCCAAAATACATATTTTCGACCTTTTTGGCGCCTTTGCCCTTTATCGCGCCGGTTTCTTGCAAAACCTCGACGATAAGGCTAGGTTCAAAGGTTATCGTAGCACACAAAAACGGCGTTTGCACGATTTTTACACCCACGGGGATATGGGTGGCGACGAGCAAAAACCTACTCACGTCTTGGAAATGCCCATAAGTAAGGATATTTTCGCCAAATTTGAGTTCTTTCGCTCCCCTAAAAACCACGCAAAGACTTGGCTGATAAATGACGCTCTGGAGCTCGTTTTTGCATTCGGTGCGGTAAAAGCTAAGATTTTTTACGCCGCCCTCGCTAAGACCCGTTTCCCCAAAGCGCTTATCCAAAAACTCGCAAATTTGAGTCGTCTTATCCATAATCGCTCTTTTAATAGCGAATATTTCGCTCTTTTAGATATTCGCGCAGCTCTTCGTATTCTTTGTTTGTGAAGTACCGCCATTTGCCATCGCCCAAAGTATCGAGGCTAATAATGCCGTAGCTTACGCGTTTAAGATCCATAACCTCTAAATCGAAATAGCCAAAAAAGCGACGCAATTCGCGGTTCTTGCCCTCGTTGATGATGACGCGAAGACGCGTGTATCCCCCGCTTGGCTCGAAGACGTGGAACGCAAGAAAAGGCTTAAATTCCATGGATTTGATTTTGGTTTTGGCGTGTGCGCCCTTGGTCGCGTCTTTGGCGAAAAAGCCCTCGCGCATGGCGGCGCGCACTTCTTCGCCCACTTCGCCTTTGACTTTAATATAATATTCGCGCTCAAGGTCGCTATTTGCTAGCGCGTCCGCGATCGCCGGAGCGTCCGTGAGAAGCAATAAACCTTCGCTGGCGAAGTCCAACCTGCCCACGCTTACAAATTTGGAAAATCCGCGCGGCAAACTATCATAAATCGTCTTTCTGCCGCGATCGTCGCTTCTAGTAACAAGCTCGCCTTTTGGCTTGTTGTAAACAACTACGGTGAAATCTTTTTTGAGCTTAATTAGACGCCCGTTTATACGGACTTTATCGCTCTCGCTCACGTCGGTGCCGAGCTCCGTGAGCGTTCGGCCGTTTATGCTGACCTTACCCGCTTTTATGAGCTCGTCGGCTTCGCGGCGCGAATAATTCGCGTTGTGCGAGATAAATTTATTGATACGCATTTACAGTCCTAAACTAGTAAGATCGTGGATATGTAACATTCCTGCGGGTTTACCGCCTCTAATAACGACGAGAAGTTGGATTTTGTGTTCTTCGATAAAATGGAGCGCGTCATAGGCAAGCATATCGTCGTTTTCTATGGTTTTTGGCGTTTTGCAAGCGAATTTGAGTGCCGGGGCGTCCAAACTAAACTCCTCGCTCTCTAACGCGCGCCTAAGGTCTCCGTCGCTAAGAACCGCCCTTAAAGAGCCGTCCGCGTCTACTAAAAGCACGCTTCCTACTTTACCGCTACTCATTGCGTTTATGGCAGTTTTGAGATTCACGTCCTCGCCGATGATAGGCATGTCGCGGCGCATAACGTCCCGTACCTTTAAAAACAACCTCTTGCCAAGGCTTCCACCAGGATGAAAAGCCGCAAAATCGCTACTTTGGAAGTTTTTTAGCCGCATTAGGCACACCGCAAGCGCGTCGCCCAAAGCCAAAGTAAGCGTAGTCGAAACCGTAGGAGCCGCACCGAACGGACAAGCTTCGCGCACAATACTTAAATCCACGCAAACGTCGGCTAGAGCGGCCAAAGAACTGCCGTCTTTGGCTAGAGCTAGGATTTTGATGCCTCGTCTTTTGATATGAGGCATAATAGCTAGCAACTCCGCGCTCTCCCCACTAAAAGAAATAGCCAAAACCGCGTCGTCTTCCCCTATCATTCCAAGGTCGCCATGCAGCGCCTCGGTAGGATGAATGAAAAAGCTAGGCGTACCGGTGCTTGCGAGAGTGGCGGCGATTTTTGCGCCGATGTGGCCGCTTTTGCCCACGCCCGTGACTATGAGTTTGCCCTGACACTTCATCACGAGCTCCACGGCTTTTTCAAATTTGAAATCAAGGCTCGCCGCGTGACGATTTAGCTCCGCGGCTTCTAGTTCCAGCACTTCGCGCGCCGTTTTCAAAACGTCCATTTTGCGCCCTTACATTAGGTAGATTATCGGCACGATGGTCGGATATTTTTTGGTCTTACGGAAGACGTGCTTGCGGATTGCTTGGCGAATATTGTTCTCCACCGCCCTTTGGTCGCGCAGCATTTCGTCTTTGACGTTGGCGAGGAAGAGATTTAGCAAATCCTCCATATCTTTGTTGAGCGCTTTAGATTGACGCTCGCCCACCACGCCGTGGCTGATTACGCGACTTTTGATTAGTTTTTTGGCGCGCTTATCGATTTGAGCGATGATGATTATGATACCTGCGTCCGCAAGCTTTTGACGGTCAATGACGACGTCGTCGGCGATTTGTTTGTTGATTTGATTATCGATAAAGACTTTGCCTGTTTTAACGGTTTTGACGCGCTTCATATATTTTTGGCAGACCTCCATTTGGTCGCCTGTGTTCATTAGATAAATATTGCGCTCGTCTACGCCGCATTCTATCGCGGTT
This sequence comes from uncultured Campylobacter sp., assembly GCA_900319915.1. GTDB lineage: Bacteria > Campylobacterota > Campylobacteria > Campylobacterales > Campylobacteraceae > Campylobacter. The sequence goes on along the minus strand of ONQI01000039.1, from coordinate 546 downwards.
TCGCGGTGTTTGACGATGTGGTTGTATTCGCCGTGCACAGGAAGGAAGAATTTTGGCTTGATAAGGCGAAGCATGAGCTTTTGCTCTTCTTGCGCGGCGTGTCCGCTGACGTGGATTTCGCTAAAATCTTGATACGCCACGCTTGCTCCACTTTTGAGTAGGAAGTTTAGCACGGTCGAGACGCTCGCTTCGTTGCCCGGGATTGCCTTAGCCGAAATAATGATTTGATCTGTGGGCTTGATTTTGATATATTTGTGTTCGTCTGTCGCCATGCGGTATAGGGCGCTCATCGTTTCGCCCTGAGAACCGGTTGTGACAATGAGAACTTCGTTGTCGGGGTATTTACTTACTTCGTTAGCGTCGATGAAGATTTTTTTGTCGAGTTTGACATAGCCTAGCTCTATGGCAGTCCAAAGATTGCGCTCCATACTGCGACCGATCACGCAGACTTTACGACGATGAAGAAGTCCGCGCTCGATGGCTTGATAAACGCGGTGAATATTCGAGCTAAACGTGCTCATAATCACGCGACCTTTCGCCTTATCG
>ONQI01000012.1 GCA_900319915.1 uncultured Campylobacter sp. | reverse complement strand
TCTCGTCCGCCCCCATGTGAGCCGCAAACGAACAAACAAGAATAGGGTGAATCGCGTAAGGTATGCCGCTCTTGCGAAATTGCCCCTCGTGAAGACGCACGCAATAATCGACAGCCTTTAGCAACATGCCCGTTGGTTTAGTCACCGAATAGAGTATATCTTTCGCGGCCTCGATATTGTCGCATGCCACGACCTCTTTGGTGAGTTCTTCTAGCGTCTTTTCGTCGTTATTTTGATTCAACGATACCATCTAGTGCAATCTTACCTTCGGCGATTTCTAGCAAAGCTATGTCAGCCGGTTTCATTTTTGAAACACCTTCTACAAGAGGCTCGGCGCCGCTTGAGAGTTGTTCGGCGCGTTTCGCGACCATAAGAGATAATTTATATCTGTCGTCGCCAACTAGACTTAGTGCTTTTGTTATAATTTCTTCACTTCTCATTATTTCTCCTTATGCTAAATTTTTGACGATAGAACAGCCCGAAAGATCTCCGCCCACGATTTTGGCGAGATTGCCCTCTTCAAACATATTGCAAACCACAATTGGAAGTTTATTATCCTTGGCAAGCGCGATAGCCGTATCGTCCATGACTTTGATATGATCGTCCATCGCTCTCTCATAGCTAAGCTCGTTTAGGAGCACGGCGTCGTCAAATTTCATCGGATCTTTGTCATACACGCCGTTTACCTTGGTAGCCTTGATAATCATATCGGCTTCGATTTCGACCGCGCGAAGAGTGGCGGCGGTATCCGTGGTAAAAAATGGATTTCCCGTACCGGCGGCAAAAATCACCACGCGACCTTTTTGTAGATGTCTTTGGGCGCGACCCATAATAAAAGTTTCGCAAATCGCTTCCATTTTGATGGCGCTTTGCACTCTCACGTCTAGCCCGAAATGCTCTAACGCCTCGCGCAACGCGATCGCGTTAATGACGGTGGCTAGCATGCCCATGTGATCTCCGCTCGTGCGCTTAATGATGCCGCCTTGAGCCGCGCTAACGCCGCGAATAATGTTGCCGCCGCCGATAACGATACCGACCTCGACGCCCATAAGAGCGATAGATTTTATCTCGCCAGCGATATATTTAAGTATCCCCGTATCGATACCAAAGCCGTTTTCGCCCGCCAAAGCCTCGCCCGAAAACTTGACCAAAACGCGTTTTTTATCATCCATTGATTTCTCCTGAAAATTTGCCGATTATACCCAAAAAACGCTTTAAACTATGTTAAATTTAGCGCAGACTGATGAGGTCTAGAGGGTTGATGTGGTAATTTTGCTGCGTTACTTCAAAAGTAAGGTCGCGCTCGACTCTACCGATGACGTAACCCTTTTTGACCTTTGTGCCAACTTTCACGGTCGGAGCGATTTTGCTAAGGTGAGCGTAAATCGTGTGCATACCTCCGTCGTTTTCGACGATGACGACTTTGTCGAGCACGGCGGTGTCTTTGGCGAAAACTACCTTGCCAGGAAGCACTGATTTTACGCGAGCGTCGACTATATTTGAGCGAAGGACAATGGATTCGTTAAAGATTTTGATATTGTAAATTGGGTCCGTGTAGTCGCCGAATTTTTGCTTTACGCTAAAATCATCGAGCGGCGCGATGGTTTTGGCTCCCGTATATTTTTTGACGCTGCCCGCTTTGTAGCTCGATCCTACTTGGCGCACGTCGCCACCATTCAAATTTGAATTATTTTTATCCTTTTTGGCGCTTTGTGCTTGTTTGCGAGCGGCTTCCTCGTCTTCTTTTTTGGCGAGAATTTTTAAGCGCTCTAAGGTTTTGCGCATTTCGTCTTGTTGGGCTTGAAGTTTTTCAAGTTTTTTTGAATAAATATCTTTGTCCTGTTTTAAGCTCGCTAATGCTCTTTCTTGCTTGGTTTTGAGGGCTTTTAGCTTATCTTGCTTGGTTTTAAATTCTTTTAAATCAAATTTGATTGTATCAATTTTGGCAGATTGCGTTTTTATGAGATTTGCGGTATTGGCATAGTTTTGGACAATCTTTTTTACTTCGCCTTGCACGGCGTTGCCAAGACGCCTAATAACCTCGCCGGCGATGATGCTTTCCTCGCTTTCTGCGTAGTCGCTAGGCGCGATGAGATCATAGGCGAAATCCTCGCTAATGATTTTGACTAACCGCTCTTCCATGTCTTTTTGACTTTTTATGAGTTGGGAATTTTGCGAAGTAAGCACATTTAGCTCCGCGCTTGCCGATTTTGCCGATTCTTCGAGGTTTTTTACTTGAATTTCTAATTCGCCGATTTGTTCGGCGGTCGCTTTCACGCTCGACTCGCCCCTAATGATGTCGTTTGCGAGTTCTTCTAGCTTTTTGTTGAGTTGAGTTTCCATTTTTTTGGCGGATTTCAGACCGTCTTCGTTGTCGCTAATCTTGTCGCGAGTGGTCGCGGCGAATATCAAATTTGCAATAATCAAATTTGAAACGATAAAAATCCGCCAAAAACGCATTATTTTTCTCTTGATTGCATCATTACGAGGCTAACGGCGACTATCGAAACCGCGATAGACGCGCCAAAAAGTAACGCGCTCTCGTTCGCAAAATCAAAGTGCGGAAGCTCGAATCCAACACCTACAAAAGCGTCTTTGAGCGCGCTTACATGAGGAAGTGCGAGATAAAAAGCGCAAGTAATCGCGGTGGCGACAAAGCTATCGATAATCGCAAGCTTATAAAGCATGGCCGATTTGAGCCAATAAGGCGCGCCAAGATCGGTCATTACTTCAATTCGACGGCGGTGTTCGTAGAGCCAGATTCGCATTTGCTTGGAGATAAGCGCGATACCCATAAGTGCGATGAGGACGGCGAAAGATTGTGAAACGCCTTTGAAAATCACTAAGATTTTATAGATTTTATCGTGAGTCTTAGAAAAAGTCTCGACCTTCTTAACGCCGTCGATTTTGAGCAGGATTTTGCCAAGTTTGGCCATATATGCGGTGCTAGGAAAGGCGTTTAGCTTTATTGAATAAAATTTTGGCAGAGAACTTTTGAGCGCGGCGAGATTTTTGGGCGAAACGTCGTCTTTTAGGCGATCGAGCACCTTTGTGGCGTCTAGTGGCAAAGCCTCTTTGAAAGTGTCGATTTTTTCACGAAGAATAGTCTCGTTTAGATCGCGCTCGCTCACCACGATGATATTATAATCGTTTCCCATACTATATTCGTAGCCGCGCACGATTTTGCCCACGACGAGCGTGAATTCGATGGCAAAAAGCAAAACGATAAGCGGAAAAATCACGCCCAAATGGCTCTTAAAAGATTTCATGAAGCGCCCCGTTTGAAAGCTCGAAATGGCGGTATGGGAACCTGAAATTTGAAGGTATTTTGTGTGTGACGACAACCACGCAAGCTCCCAACTGCACCCGCGCGGATTTTAGAAGCGACCAAATAATGTCGCTGGAATACTCGTCCAGACTGCCCGTAGGTTCGTCGCAAAGAAGCAACTGCGGATTTGGCGCCAAAGCCCTTGCGACCGCGACTCGTTGCTGTTCACCACCGCTTAGTTCGAGCGGAAATTTATCGATTTTATGCACGAGCTCGACGATTTTTAGCATTTTTGTGGCCTGAGCCTTGCAAACGCGCGAGCCGTAGCCCTTGATGATAAGCGGAAGCATGACGTTGCGCTCGACGTTCCATTCGTTAATGAGCTTAAAATCCTGAAAAACGAGCCCGACTTTTTGGCGAAGCTTGGCAAGCTGACCGCGCGAAATGCCGTTTAATTCGCTAAGGCAAACGCTGAGACTTCCCGCGTTCACCGGAATTGCGCCATATAGGGATTTGAGTAGGGTCGATTTGCCGCTACCGCTCTTGCCCGTGATAAAAACAAAATCATTGTGCGAAATGGAAAAATCAGCGTTGTTTATGATATTTACGCCTCGCTCGTAGCAAATACTAAGCCCGCGTGCCTCGATAATAGGAGTGTTTGCCTCGCTCACAGCATGCCTTTTAGCGCTTCGTGCGCTTTCAAATTTGAAATAGTCGCAAGCGGTTCTTTGACAAGATACCTTGCCGCCCCGTTTGCGCTTACTTCGATGTAATATTGCTCGGGTCCGTAAAACGAGCCAAAACTAACCTTCAAAAGCACGCCGCCGCCTTCTAGTTCGTAGAGTCTCTCGGTGTGCACGAAAAAATCCTCGCCCTTAATCGTTTTGTTTTCAAATTTGATTTTTAGAGTCGCGGGG
>ONQI01000114.1 GCA_900319915.1 uncultured Campylobacter sp. | reverse complement strand
GAAATCGAAATTTACCCTCTAAAAGGCGAAATCCGCAAAAACGGCGCGACTATTTCGACTTTCACTCTCGCGCCAAACACGCTTCCAGACGAAATTCGCGCGGGCGGACGCATACCGCTAATCATCGCGCGAAATCTCTGCCAAAAAGCGCGCGCCGAGCTTGGTATGGAGGCGGAGAATATTTTTGCCAAACCTGAGCAGCCTAAATTTGAAAGTGGCGCCGGATACACTCTAGCTCAAAAAATCGTTGGCCGCGCGTGCGGTATGGAGGGCGTGAGAGCGGGTATGTACGTAGAGCCTATCTGCTCGACCGTGGGTAGTCAAGACACCACCGGACCTATGACGCGCGACGAGATCAAAGAGCTCGCAAGTCTCGGTTTTTCGGCAGATTTCGTGTTGCAAAGCTTTTGCCATACGGCGGCGTATCCTAAGCCTAGCGACGCGGCTATGCATGGGAGCCTACCGCCATTTATGACGAGTCGCGGCGGCGTAGCTTTGCGCCCGGGAGACGGCGTCATTCACTCGTGGCTAAATCGCATGGTTTTGCCAGATACCGTGGGTACGGGCGGGGATTCGCACACAAGATTTCCTATAGGTATCAGTTTCCCAGCCGGTAGCGGTCTAGTCGCGTTCGCGGCAGTTCTTGGCGCGATGCCGCTAAATATGCCGGAGTCTGTGTTAGTGCGCTTTAAAGGCAAGATGAATCCGGGGATTACTCTTCGCGATCTTGTCAACGCGATACCATATTTCGCGATAAAACGCGGGCTTCTCACAGTCGAGAAAAAGAACAAAATCAACGTCTTTGCGGGCAAAATCCTAGAAATCGAAGGTCTAGAAAATCTCAAAGTAGAGCAAGCCTTCGAGCTAAGCGACGCCAGCGCGGAGCGTAGCGCGGCGGCGTGCACGGTCGCTCTAAACGAAGCTAGCGTGAGCGAATATTTGCGCTCCAACGTCGCGCTCATAGACGCGATGATAAAAGCGGGCTTTGAGAGTCGCGCCACGCTCGAACGCCGCAAAGCCAAAATGGAGGAGTGGCTCGCCGCGCCAAGCCTACTCAAAGCAGACTCTGACGCGCGCTACCACACAATTATCGAAATCGATCTAGCTGAAATCACCGAGCCGATTTTGGCGTGTCCAAACGACCCGGACGACGTCGCGACGCTATCTGAAATACTCGCAGACCCCGCTCGCGCTCACAATATCGACGAAGTTTTTATCGGTAGCTGTATGACAAACATTGGGCACTACCGCGCCGCGGCAGAGATTTTGAGAGGCGAAGGACAAGCGCCTGCACGCCTTTGGATTGCGCCGCCGACGCGAATGGACGAAAGGCAACTCAGAAGCGAGGGCGTGTATGCTATCTTTGGCGCGGCGGGAGCGCGCACGGAAGTGCCCGGCTGCTCGCTGTGCATGGGCAACCAAGCTCGCGTGAGAGACGGCGCCGTCGTATTCTCGACCTCCACACGCAATTTTGACAACCGCATGGGTATGGGCGCAAAAGTATATTTAGGCTCGGCCGAACTAGCCGCCGTATGCGCGCTTCTAGGTCGCTTACCAAGCAAGGACGAATATCTCGCCGCCGCTTCTAAACTCAAAGGCAAAGAAGAGCAAATTTACCGCTATCTAAACTTTGATAAAATCAAAAACTTTGCTATTTAAGTTGGTTTATTAATTCAAATTTGGACATTAAGTCCAAATTTGAAACGCGCTCTTTCGCGCCATTAATTCAAATTTGAATCAAACCCGCTTTGGTGGCGGGTTTGGAAATGATGAGAGAAAAGGAAGAATTATTTTTTCTCTACCGCTTCTTTCGCGGCTTCTACTTCTTTTTTAGCCTCTTTAGCTTTTTTGCTTGCTTTCTTTGTTTTAGTCTCGGCCTTTTCCTCTGCGTTTTCTACCGCTTCTTTGACTTTTTTCTTAGTCTTTTTAGCGGTGGCGTTTGCTTCGCCGTTTACTTTTTCGGCTTTGGCTTTTATTTTATCTTCGGCGGCTTTTTTGCCGGTTTTAGCTTTTGCTTTTACCCCGTCTTTTGCCTTTTCGGCTTTAGCTTTGGCGGCGGCTTCTACGGATTTGAGATTTGTGGTGTCTGTTTTGCCGCTTACGCTTAGGTCGTCTTTTAGTTTGTCATAACTAATATCGCCTATGCCTTTGACGTTTTTAATGTCTTCGGTGGTTTTAAACTTTTCTATTTTGCGGTGCTCTATGATAGCCTCCGCTTTTACTTCACCAATCCCCGGAAGCGCCATAAGCTCTTCTTTTGTAGCGGTGTTTATGTTGATGGCTCCAAGCGCGAAAGAAGAAAGCGCGAGTAAACTAAAAGCGAACTTTGAAATGTTCATCCAAACTCCTTTGAACTAAAATTTGCGTGAATTTTCGTCAAATTTGAATTAAAAGTCAATAAAACTAAAAGAGTTTTTGGGGAAATTGGACTACTCGCTTACGCGCGGGAGCAAAAAAGCCACAATGCAAGGTATTATCGCCACGCTAGCGATAACGTAAAACGCCGCCCTCAAACCCAATTCGTCTGCCACAAGTCCTAGCACGGGCGCGAAAATTCCACCCACGCTCACCGCGAGTCCCAATGTCACGCCACTCGCAAAACCCATGCGAGCCGGCAAGTATTGTTGTCCTAGCACAACCATTGGCGCATGCGACGCGCCAAGCGCCAATCCCAAAGGAAACAATAAAACCCCGGCTAAAATAGCATTTTCACTTATTGCAAGCATGATCAAAAACGGTAAAATCGTCGCAAAGCTAATTCTAACAACCGCACGACATCCATAGCGATCCGCAAGCGAACCACCTAGCAAAGTTCCCGCCGCACTCAACGCATAATATATGCTTAGCATGACGCTCGCAAGCCCTTCGCCAACCCCCATAAGTCGTATCCAATAAAGCGCGAGAAAAGTATTTAAACCATGAAAAACAATAGACCGCGCAAAAATCACCGCCGAAAGACGTGAAAATCCACTCCAATTATTCTTAGAATCGTTTTGTATGGCAATTTTCGAGTCTTGAGCTTGGCGCGCGCCAAGCCTGTAAAAATCAGCATATCGCGAGTGAAAAATCACGGTAAATATGAACTGAGGCACAATGAAAACGAGCGTCCCTTTTAGCCCCCATAATCCAATTGCGCTAGTAGCAAGTAATGGTCCTAGCGTGAAACCGAGTTGACCGCCGAACGAGAACAAACTCATACTACGACCTTTGGCGTTCGCACCGCCCGCACGATTAGCTAGCAGAGCCGCGCTAGGGTGAAATATCGCCGAGCCCATGCCACTAATCACTACCGCCGCACAAAGTCCGGCATAACCGGGCGCAAAACCCACTAACGACATACCGCTACCCGAAAGTAAAAGCCCCAAGACGATGAGCCACGGTTTATTGACCTTGTCCGCGAGCGCGCCAAAAAGCGGTTGCATGAGCGAGCCTGCGAGATTGGCGACCATCACGAGAGCCGCGGCCTTCGCGTAGCCTAAGCTGTGTGCGGCGATAAGAAACGGTAGAGTCGCCGCAAGTGCGCCTTGATTAATGTCCGAGCAAGTGTGAGCTATGGAAAGTAAATACTTGCAAAAATCATTTTTACTCAAAATCTTTCCTTGGCGATTTGTTTTTTACGTTTTGGGCGAGTTTGCGCGCTTGCTTTGCCAAGCAAATCCCCAAATCCGCCTCGTTAGCTTGCTTTAAAATAATTCGCCCTTTCGCTTTTAATTCAAATTTGGAATTTGATTTTTTCAAGCGTTAGCAAGGTAATTTTGCGCTCCATTCCACCCGCATATCCCACGAGCGTGCGACCCGCGCCAAGGACTCTGTGACATGG
>ONQI01000065.1 GCA_900319915.1 uncultured Campylobacter sp. | reverse complement strand
AATAGGACGCGTTTTGCGGGGGCGCGAGCTACCCCGCGCACTTTCAAATTTGAATAATCAGGAGAAATTATGAATCTAAAAGCCTACCCCGCGGCGACTTTGCCCGTGATGATAGAAAGCGAAATATTTTTATATCCGTTTATGATTACGCCGCTATTTCTTAATTCTAAGGCTGATTTTGACGCGCTCGAGTTTAGCGAGGATAATAACGTTTCTATTCTCGTCGTTCCTCGCAAGGGCGGCGATGACGCGAGCGGTGGATTTGACGGCTGCTACGATGCCGGCGTCATCGGTAGCGTGCTTCGCAAAGTAAATCTCCCGGACGGTCGTGTTAAAATCCTTTTTCAAGGCTCGCTTAAAGGTCGCATTGCCGAGCGTGTGAGCGAAGAGCCCATGCTGGCGCGCGTCGAGGTTATCGATGTGGATTATCCCGCCGCTCAAAAGCTCGAAGCTTTGCTAACCGTACTTAAAGAAAAAATGAAAAGTCTAGCCGCCGTAAATCATTTTTTTCCGCCGGATCTTTTAAAAACAATAGAAGAAAGCATAGAGCCCGTGCGTATCTGCGATCTTGTTTGCTCGGCGCTGAAACTTCGCAAAGAAAGCGCGTATGAGTTTTTTGTAGAGACGAGTTTGGAGAAAAAAATTCTAAAAATTATCGATTATATCGGTGATGAAATCGAGGCGAACAAGCTCCAAAAAGAAATCAAATCCAAAGTTCATTCCAAAATTGACAAGGTAAACAAAGAATATTTTCTCAAAGAGCAACTCAAAGAAATCCAACGCGAGCTAGGCGGAGACGCAAGTCGCGACGAAGAACTCGAAGAATATCGCAACAAACTTGAAGCCAAAAAGCCGTATATGAGCGAGGACGCCTACAAAGAAATAAATAAAATGCTCGGTAAGCTCTCGCGCATGCACCCGGATAGTTCCGAGGCGAGCGTGGCGCAAGGCTACTTAGACTGGGCTCTGGACGTGCCTTTTGAACATCTTTCCAAAGAAAAACTCAGTATTTCGCTAGTTTCAGGCCAACTCGACAAAGACCATTTTGGACTAGAAAAGCCCAAAAAGCGTATCGTAGAGTATTTTGGACTCCGCGAATTGCTAGAAAAACGCGGGCTCGAAGGAAAAGTGAACAACGGTGCGATTTTGTGCTTCGTAGGACCTCCCGGCGTGGGTAAAACGAGCCTTGCCAATTCGATTTCAAAAGCTCTCAAACGCAAACTCGTGCGAATCGCTTTGGGTGGACTTGAAGACGTAAACGAATTGCGCGGACACCGTCGCACCTACATAGGCGCGATGCCGGGTCGTATCGTCCAAGGTCTTATCGAAGCCAAAACGATGAATCCGGTCGTCGTCCTCGATGAAATCGACAAGCTCGCGCGTTCGTACCGCGGCGACCCGACCGCCGTTTTGCTCGAAATATTAGACCCGGAGCAAAACTCGAAATTTAGGGATTATTATTTAAATTTCAATATAGATTTGAGTAAGGTGATTTTTATTGCGACCGCCAACGAAACCGCGCCTATTCCTGCGCCTCTTCGCGACAGAATGGAGTTTATACAGCTCTCAAGCTATACTCCGCAAGAAAAATTTGAAATTGCCAAGCGCTATTTAATTCCGCAAGAACTCGCCAAACACGGGCTCAAAGCGCGCGAACTAAGCATCACAAAACCCGCGTTAACAGAAATGATAGAGGAATACACGCGCGAGAGTGGCGTGCGAAATTTGCGTCGCAAAATCGCCGATATTTGCCGCAAAAGCGCGCTAGAATTTCTAGCCGGGGACGTGGAAAAAATCAGCGTCACGCCAAAAACGCTCGATAAATATCTCGACAAAAAAGTCTTTGAAATAGACGCCGTTGAAAATAAAGACAAAGTTGGCATAGTAAACGGGCTCGCGTGGACGGCGGTAGGCGGCGACGTGCTCAAAATCGAAGCGGTCAAAATCCGTGGCAAGGGCGGTCTGCAAATCACCGGACAACTTGGCGACGTGATGAAAGAATCCGCGCAAATCTCACTAAGCCTAGTCAAAACACTCATCGACGAAGGCCGCCTCAAAATTCCTCGCACTTTGGCGGATAAATGCATAGGCGAGGGCGGCAAAAAAATCGCGGTTTACGACGCCTATGACCTTCATATCCACGTGCCCGAGGGCGCCACGCCAAAAGACGGTCCGAGTGCCGGTATCACGATGAGTACGGCGATTGCCTCCATACTCAGCGACGCGCGAGTGCGACACGACGTCGCGATGACCGGCGAAATCACTCTTAGCGGCAAGGTTTTGCCTATCGGCGGGCTCAAAGAGAAACTCATCGCCGCTTACAAAGCCAAAATCAAAACCGCGCTAATACCGCGCAAAAACTATGACCACGACCTAGACGAAATCCCCGCGGAGGTTAAGGATAATATGAAAATTATCGCGGTGGATACGATAGACGACGTACTGAAACTTGCTTTTGCAAAGTAAGCGATTTATATTAGGGTAATTTGTCTCTCGCGCATTCTTGACCGAGTTGCGCGAGAGGCTTTGCCATCTTAAACGCGTCTTGATGTTTCAAATTTGAATGTCTTTAAATCTTAAATTGAAATACCATCCGTTTTAATTCAAATTTGATTTTCTCGCGCTATAATTACGCCAAATTTATTCTAAAGGCGAAAAAATGTTTAACGAAGAACTTTCGAAACGTGATTTAGCGCATGTTTGGCATCCGTGTTCTCAAATGAGCGAGCATGAAAATCTTCCTATCGTTCCCATTAAATATGGACGCGGTGCGACTTTGGTGGATTTTGACGATAACGAATATATCGACTGCGTCTCTAGCTGGTGGGTCAATATTTTCGGTCATGCCAACCCTTATATTAGCGCGAAACTTGCCGAACAAGCAGGGCGTCTCGAGCAAGTGATTTTAGCCGGCTTTAGCCATGAAGGTATTATACGTCTAAGCGAGCGTCTCGCAAAGATCCTACCAAATCCATTAAATAAGTTTTTCTTTGGCGATAATGGTAGCAGCGCCATCGAAATCGCGCTAAAAATGAGCTATCACAAAAATTTGCTTCGCGGACGTAATAAACCGCTTTTTCTTAACCTCGCTAATTCTTATCACGGCGAGACTATTGCGGCGCTAAGCGTGGGCGACGTGGCGTTATACAAAAAAGTCTACAAAGATATACTTATTCGCACGGTCTCTACGCCGGTGCCTATGAACTTCGCCAGAGACAAAGTAAGCGACGAAGAAGCTCTGAGTGCACTAAAAGCGACTTTGGAACGTTATGGCGAGCAGCTATCGGCGTTTATTTTGGAGCCACTCGTGCAGTGCTCGGGTAATATGAATATGTATAGCGGATCTTTTGTAAAAAAAGCCTGTGAAATGGCGCGAAGCTATGACGTTGATGTGATCTTTGATGAAATCGCCGTAGGCTTTGGGCGCACGGGCACGATGTTTGCCTGCGAGCAATGCGGCGTCGTGCCGGATTTCATATGCCTTAGCAAGGGACTTACAGGCGGATACATGCCTTTTAGTATCGTAGCGACGAGCGACGAGATTTATGACGAATTTTATGGCGAATACGACAAAGCGTTTTTGCACTCGCATAGCTATACTGGCAACGCCCTTGCGTGCGCTTGCGCAAACGCGTCGCTAGATATTTTCGAGCAAGAAAACGTCATAGAGCGCAACCGCGAACTTAGTAAATTCATTCGCGGCGAGTTTGAAGGGTTGCTCAAATATGATTTTATTGATAATTTTCGCCAAACCGGAATGATTTTAGCGTTTGATTTATTAGAATTTTCAAATCCGCGTATTGGCTGGGAAATATATAAACGTGGACTTAAAAAAGGTATTTTAATTCGCCCGTTAGGCAACACCGTGTATTTTATGCCGCCTTACGTCGTAACAAGAGAACAGGTAGAATTTGTAGTGAGCGTATTAGATGAAATCATCGGTTCGCTACCGCGCAAATAATAATGCGAGCTTTAACTGCCCTCACTTGCGGTTGCGAGTGAGGGCAAAAGCAAAAACCGCCAAATTCGTTTAAATTTGAATTAAAACAACCCTTTTAGGCCCTTTATTATATCTTTGACTTCGTCTTTCTTCTTCGTGTCTTTTGCATCGCCATTATTGATGAGTTTATTTAGCACTTTTTCTTCGAGTTGTTTGGTGAGATAGTTAGAGCTAAACGAGTATTTTGGCTGCTCGGTCGTGCCGGTGATAGTGAGCTCGATATCGGTTTTCTCGATATTTGCGAGTATTGGAACGTTGATTTGTTTAGTCGCGGTATTTACCGTGCCGCCGGTGATTTTGAAATTTGATTTTGGCGAGCTCATTTGCGCGTCAAACTTCACGTGGTCGCCGTTTATCGTGCCGGTGATGAGACCGTCGCGGTATACTTCGTTTGTGATGTCGCGACCTAGGAAAGTCTTGATTGCGTTTGTAAAGCCGTTTGCGGCAAGTCTGCCCTCCAAGACGTTCGCGCGAAATGCCCCCACGCGCGTGTCTAGATCGATATTTGCCACGCCGTTGCCACGTCCTAGATAAAACTTATCATATCCCAGCATGCCAAGAAGCTCCTCTATGGCAAAATTGCTCATGTTAAGGTCTGCTTTTTCGCCGTCCAAAGTCGCCGTGGTTTGGCTTTTGAGCGCGTTTGTGTTAAGGGTGGCGGAGAGCTTTTTGTCAAAGCCGATTTTGCCGTTCGCGCTTACCGCGCCAAGAAGTTTGCGACCGGTGAGAAATTCAAGCTTTGAAAGATCGGGCACGTTTGCGACGTATGCTGAATCGAGAACGAACTTGTTAAGATCGAAACTTCCTTTAAACTCACTCAAATCCGCGAGCGAGGATTTCAAATTTGAATTAAAATACGCCACCGAGTTCGTGATGGTGGGTTTCGCGCTCATTTCAAATTTGACCGCTTCGGGAAATTTTTTGCCCGTTAGTTCGCTTAGATTTTTGGCGTTAAGAACGCCGTTTGAAATGGCGATTTCACCTTTTCCGTTTAGGTTTTGCGCCTCGACGCTGTCAAAAGCAAAATTTGCGTTCAAATTTCCGCCAAAAAGCGGCTTTTGGTTCGCAAGCAAAAATAAGCTTTTCGTGTCTATATTTTTGACTTCCGCGTTCAAATTTGAACCCTTCAAAGCGATTTTCGCCGCGCCGCCAAGTCCGTTAATATCGGCGTTTGCGCCAATTACTTTGCCGGCTGAAGTTTTTGCGCTCGCGATCACGCTTAGACTCTCGTTCAAATTTGAACCGAAAATCGTATCGAGGCTAGGAATTTCGGCTTTTAGCGAGCCGTCCATGTCGCCGCTTTTCATATTGTATGTCGCCGCGAGTTTGCTAACTTTGAGCGCCTCGGAGTTTAAAATCGCGGTCAAATCGGCCCTGGAGCCGTCAAATTTGATTTTCGCGTCGCCTAGGAAATCTATGTCCTTTTTGAGATTTGCGCTTGTGACGAATTTGTTGATTTCGTCTTTTTTTGCGGTTGCGCGGCCTACTTGCAAGTTCGCGTCGCCGCTTGGATTTTTAAGGGCGTTTGAAATGCGCGCCACGCCGTCGATTTGACCAACCGCGAGCGGCGGTAGAGCGGCTAGCTTGAGGACTTGTTCTAGCCTCACGCCTTTGATTTGCGCATCGATTTTACTTTCTTTTAGCGTGGCGTTCACGGTGCCGCCAAGACCGCTAATTTTGGCGTTCAAAAGGCTTAGCTCGCCGGCTTTTGTTTGTAGATTTGCATCCGCGCTAATCTTGCCTTGAAGTTTTTGTTTTGTGATAGGCTCGAGCGCCGAAAGGCTTGGCATATCGAGCGCAAAAGTCGCGTTAAGCTCGTTTTTTGGGATATTAAATGTCGTGTTTTTCGCGACGAGATTCGCGATAGGAGAGGCGAGATTTGCCGCGACGTTCGCGACGCTGTTTGCGATTTTTACGTCTGAAACAAAGCTGGCGGAAAAGTTTTTAGGTAGCGTGATATTGTGCTCGCGCTCGAGTAAGCCAAAGTTTGGGACGAGTTTTGGCGCGGTGATTTTGGCCGTACCGTTTTGTGCGCCGTTTATGCACTCGATGTCCGCGACGGCATCGATTTTACCGCTTAGATATGGTTTGCCCATAGCGATGAGGGCTAGGTTTTCCGCGTCTAACGCGCGCGCGTCAAGTTTAAGCTCGAGTGGCGCGAAATCTTTTATTCGGGTGGCGAATTTCACGTTTGAGCCCGCGAGCGAACCGGCTCCGTTGGCGATGAAATTATTTATGCCGCCTTCGGCTTTACCGCCTATAGAAAGGTTTACGGGCATTTTTGAAATCATTTTCGCATTCGCGCTGTAATTTAGATCAAAACTTCGCGTAAGCAAGCTGAAATTACCATTTAGCGTGATTTTTAGCTCATCGTTTAACTCGCCCGCGAGGTCGAGATGCGAAAGCCCTAGCTTGAAGATTTCAAATTTGAACGTTTGACCTGTTTTTTCACTTATTGCGGCTTCTGCTTTGGCTCGAAGCCAGTCGTTTCCACTCTGACTCGTAATCCACGCCGCCACGCCGCCCAAGAAGACGAAAACAGTCGCCAAAATGCCTAAAATCCACGTAAAAATTTTCATTGCATCGCTCCAAAATTTGTATACTGAGTCGCTATTATACTATTATTTGCGCGATTTTTCAAATTTAAATAAAGTTGAGCCTATTAGACTAAAATATTTTGAAGGAAATTTGTCAAATTTACTTGACATTTTAAACAAAATGTGGTATATTTTCATCACTCAAAAGGTTAGAGTGCTAATTTTTGAAATCAAAAACACAATGAAAGGATAAACAAAATGAAGTTCCAACCACTAGGAAAACGCGTTTTAGTCGAGCGCGAAGAAGAAATCAAGACTACGGCTAGCGGCATTATCATTCCCGATAACGCCTCAAAAGAAAAGCCGTCCGTGGGCAAAGTCATTGCCGTCAGCAAAGAAGTCGAAGACGTCAAAGAAGGCGACACTGTCGTATTTGCGAAGTATTCAGGTAGCGAAATCAACATCGACGACAAAAAATATTTGGCGCTAAACCTAGACGACGTTTTAGGTATCATTAAATAAGGAGAAAAAAATGCCAGCAAAAGAAATTATTTTTTCGGACGACGCTAGAAACAAACTCTACGCGGGCGTCAAAAAACTTAACGACGCGGTAAAAGTGACCATGGGACCTCGCGGTCGCAACGTCTTAATTCAAAAAAGCTTCGGCGCGCCAACCATCACAAAAGACGGCGTTAGCGTAGCCAAAGAAGTCGAACTCAAAGACTCCATCGAAAATATGGGCGCGGGTCTAGTCCGCGAAGTCGCTAGTAAAACTAACGATCAAGCCGGCGACGGCACAACTACGGCGACCGTGTTGGCGCACGCCATCTTCAAAGAAGGTCTTCGCAATATCACCGCGGGTGCAAATCCCGTAGAAGTAAAACGCGGTATGGACAAATTTGCCGCAGCGGTCATCGACGAGCTCAAAAAAGTCGCCAAAAAAGTAGACGGCAAAAAAGAAATCGCCCAAGTCGCGACAATTTCGGCTAATAACGATAGCTCGGTAGGCGATTTGATTGCCGAAGCGATGGAAAAAGTCGGCAAAGACGGCGTCATCACTGTAGAAGAGGCAAAATCTATCAACGACGAGCTAAAAGTAGTCGAAGGTATGCAATTTGACCGTGGTTATCTAAGCCCGTATTTCATTACAAACGCCGAAAAAATGCAAGTCGAGCTAACTAGCCCGCTTATTTTGCTTTTCGACAAGAAAATTACAAATTTGAAAGATTTGCTCCCTGTGCTCGAACAAGCGCAAAAAACCGGCAAGCCGCTTCTTATTATCGCGGAAGATATTGAAGGAGAGGCGCTTGCGACACTTATCGTAAATAAACTACGCGGCGTGCTAAATATATCCGCGGTTAAAGCGCCCGGCTTTGGCGACCGCAGAAAAGCCATGCTAGAAGATATCGCTATCTTAACAGGCGGCAACGTAGTAAGCGAAGAGCTTGGCAGAACCCTTGAAAGCGCAAGTTTAGAGGATTTGGGTAGAGCGGAGCGCGTCGTTATCGACAAAGATAACACTACTATCGTAAACGGTGCGGGCGACAAGGGCGCGATCGAAGGCAGAATCGCTCAAATCAAAGCTCAAATCGAGACAACTACAAGTGATTACGATAAAGAAAAACTTCAAGAGCGCTTAGCCAAACTAAGCGGCGGCGTCGCGGTTATCAAAGTAGGTGCTGCAACCGAAACCGAAATGAAAGAGAAAAAAGACCGTGTAGACGATGCTCTAAACGCTACAAAAGCGGCAGTTGAAGAAGGTATCGTAATAGGCGGCGGCGCGGCTCTTATCAAAGCCGGCAAAAAAGTCGCTCTAAATCTTGCGGGTGACGAAAAAATCGGCGCGGATATCGTAGGACGCGCACTTTTCGCACCACTTCGCCAAATCGCCGAGAACGCGGGCTTCGACTGCGGCGTAGTCGCAAACGCGGTCGTAAACTCTGCTAATGCAAACGAAGGCTTCAACGCTGCTAGCGGCGAATATGTGGATATGTTCGCGGCTGGTATTATCGATCCGGTAAAAGTCGAGCGCGTGGCTCTTCAAAACGCCGTTAGCGTATCTAGTCTATTACTTACTACGGAAGCTACGATAAGCGAGATCAAAGAAGACAAACCTATGCCTCCAATGCCTGATATGGGTGGAATGGGCGGCATGGGCGGCATGATGTAATCATCGCCCAATTCAAATTTGAACCCCGCATAAACGGGGTTCAATTCAAATTTGAAAAGAGTTTAATTAAATTTAAAGCAATTTCAGATATAATCACAATTCTTTTTTAAAAAATATAAAGGTAAAAAGTGTTTGAACTCATAGGCGAATCGCTACGTTCCGCTGTCAATAAACTCAAATTTGTAGATGATGAAAAAGCGCTCAAGAACGCGCTCGAAACACTTAAAAAATCACTACTTAAAGCGGACGTTTATCACAAGGTGACAAAGGAACTCGTCGCCCTCGTGGAAGCCGATATGAAAAACGCGCCTATCGGGCAAAAACAATTCCTCGATAGCATCAAAAAAAATCTAACGGGCGTCCTTACGGCTCCTAACGCAGGCAAATCCCAAGGCTTTGTCTTCGCCAGTAACCCTCCGACGGTCGTGCTTATGGCTGGTTTGCAAGGTGGCGGTAAAACAACCAGCACAGCCAAGCTCGCAAATTATCTCAAAACTCGCGGCAAAAAAGTTCTAGTCGCAGCTTGCGACCTTCAACGTTTGGCTGCGGTGGAGCAGCTTCGACAGCTTTGTGAAGCTAACGAGTTAAATTTATTTTCAATCGAGGGTGAAAAAAATCCCGTCAAAGTAGCCGCCGCCGCGCTCGAAAAAGCGCGCTCCGATTTCTATGATGTGCTTCTTGTAGATACTGCCGGACGCCTAGCCGTCGACGAAGCGTTGATGAACGAACTCAAGGAAGTAAAAACCGCCATAAATCCGCACGAAGTTTTCTATATAGCGGATGCGATGGCTGGTCAAGATGCGGTAAAAACAGCGCTGACCTTCAACGAAGCCGTCGGCGTAACCGGCGTGATTTTGACCAAATTTGACGCGGATACTAAGGGCGGCGTGGCTATCGGTATAGCTCGCCAAGTCGGCGTGCCTTTGCGTTTTGTGGGTGTGGGCGAGAAGGTCGCCGATTTTGAGAGTTTCATCCCAGAGCGCATTGTCGGGCGTATTATGGGCGAGGGCGATTTGGCGACTTTGGCTGAAAAAGCTTCAACCATTATCAACGAAAAAGACGTCAAACTTATCAATAAAAAAATCAAAAAAGGCGAGTTCAATTTCAACGACTTTTTAGCCCAATTAGAGAGCGTCAAAAAGCTCGGCAATATGAAAAATCTCATCGGCATGATTCCCGGGCTCTCGTCGGTTGCGGGTCAAATCAAAGATATCGACCTCGACAATAGTAAAGAAATCAAGCACATCAAAGCTATGATTGATTCTATGACCACAAAAGAGCGCGAAAACCCCGATTTGCTAAACAACGCTCGCAAACGCAGAATCGCTGCAGGTGCGGGACTCGATCAGATTGAGGTAAATCGCTTTCTCAAACAATTTACCAACGCCGCCAAACTCGCTAAGAAATTCGCCGGCAAAGGTAGCTTAAACGGGTTAGCGCAGATGATGAATCAACGGGGAATCCCTCGCTAATTTCAAATTTGAATATTTAAATTTAAAATAAGGTTTCATTATAGTCAAATTTTGGCTATAATCAAGCCTTATAAAATCAATTTTTAGGAGAAAAATTATGGCAACAGTAGTAAGACTAACAAGAATCGGTCGCAAGAAACTTCCTTTTTACCGCATTGTCGTTACAGACAGTCGCAAAAGACGCGATAGCGGTTGGATTGAGACTATTGGCTATTACAACCCAATGGTTGAACCGGAGGTCGTAAAATTCGATGCCGAAAGACTAAAATACTGGAAAAGCGTCGGCGCGAAACTAAGCGATAGAGTCGCTCAAATCACAAAATAATGGTAGAAAAATTTTTAGAAGAATATGCTAGGCTTATAGCCGACAAGCCCGAACTTATCAAGGTCACGCGCGTTAATCTTGGCGAAAATTTCGATGAAATCATCATCGAAGCCGCCAAAGACGATACGGGCAGGCTTATTGGCAAAGACGGCAAGATGATAAATGCCATCAAAACCGTCATTATCGGTTATAAAGCCAAAGATCCGACTTCATATAGAATCACGGTGAAAGCCGTTGAAGAATGATTTAGTAGGAGTTTGCAAGCTCGGCAAGACCGTAGGACTTCGCGGAGCTCTTAAACTCCATAATTTCAGCGATTTTCCCAATCAATTTAAAAAAGGCGTGAAATTCTACGCCGCCGATGGACGCGAGTTCGTCGTCAAAAGCTACAATTCTACGAGTTCTCTTATTGTTTTCGAGGGTTTTGAGAGCGTTGAACTCGCCGCGTCCTTAGTAAATCTCACCTTATACCGTAGTGCCGAGGATACCCGCAAGCATTGCAAACTAGGAAAAGACGAGTTTTTTTACTTTGATGTGATAGATTGCGAGATTTTTGAAGGGGATTCAAATTTGGGCGTTGTGCGAGATATTTTAGAAGCGGGTGGGGGATACTTGTTTGAGGTTGTGACTGCGGATAAGCTCGTGAAAGACGGTCTTGCGCAGAGTTTTTATATTCCTTACAACGACCATTTTGTGCTTTCTATCGACGTCGCCGCCAAAAAAATACTTGTGGAAAATTCGCTTGCAATTCTTGAAAACTCATAATGCGCTTTAATTTCGTTACGATATTTCCAAATTTGATTAAGCCGTATTTTTCGGACTCGATTCTCGGGCGCGCTCTAAAAAGCGGGCATATTGAGGTTTCTTTTATTAACCCGCGGGATTTTTCAGACGACAAGCATAAAAAAGTTGATGATTATATGATAGGCGGCGGCGCGGGGTTACTCATGAAGCCTCAGCCTATTTTGGGCGCACTTGCCGGGAGCCCCGACGTATGCGAAAGTCACGTAATTTACCTCTCGCCAAGCGGCAAGAAATTTACTCAAAACGACGCCAAACGCCTAGTAAAATTTGAAAATATTACATTGATTTGCGGACGTTACGAGGGTATCGACGAGCGAATCGTTGAAAGTGCGGTGAACGAAGTTTTTTGCATTGGAGATTTCGTGCTTACCGGTGGCGAACTCGGCGCGCTT
>ONQI01000014.1 GCA_900319915.1 uncultured Campylobacter sp. | reverse complement strand
TTTTGAGCGTCGCCGGACTCGCCCTCAAACTCCCTTCGTTATCCCTAAAATCAAGCCCCGCGCTCGTCACGCCCAAATCGTAAGCCCCACTCACACTAGGCGAGCCCCAGAAGCGCGCCAAAGTATCATTGGTAAAAATCCCACGCAAAAGGCTACGATAAGGTTCGTTTGTAATCTTGATTTCGCCCTCGCTTTTGCTAAGATTTGGCAGTATCAAATATGAATTTTTCGCGTCAATCTCGACTTGCACCGGCTCGATTTCTTCGCCAAAGAATTCCTTACCAAGTTCAATCGTAATATTCAAATTTGAACCGAAAAGCCCGTGCGTAGCGTCTTTTTTTATGACTTGTAGCATAGGATTAGCATCCAAATTTGAAATCATTTTCTCGGTTTGGCTTTTGCCAAGGTTTGCCGTAAAAATTTGCAAACCACCTAAAATCGCCACTGTCGCCACTGTGCCTATCAAAATTTTTTTCATTATTATACCTTTATTATTTTACGGGTAATAAAAAGCATATTTGCCACTTTTCACCCGTTTGAAGTAACTATGTAATTGTGCAAAATTAAAGCTCGTGCTTGTTGTTCTTTTTTGTCGCAGCGCTGAAATACGCCCAAATAATGCTCAAAATAATGACGAATATTCCAAGTGAAAGCCATACCTGATCTCCGTAAATCTCGGCAAATTTCTTTACCGCTTCACCAGAATAATAGCCCACAAATCCCACGCTCGCCGCCCAAATGGCTGAACATATAAAATTAATAATACCAAAGCGCTTGATATCAAATTTGGAAATACCAATAGCTAATGGCACAAGAGTTTTTAGTCCATAAATATATTTTTTAAAAAATATTATCTTTGCGCCGTGACGTTTAAAGAGAATTTGTGCGAGTGCAAGCTTGCGACGATAACGACTGAAATACGGCAAAATAGCCGTTTTATTATAACGCGCCATATAAAAAAGCACCATGTCGCCAAGAAAGTTCGCAATTCCCGCCACAAGCATACATTCTAGCAAATTTAACTTACCTAAAGCCGCGAGTAAACCCGCGCCAAGCAAGGCTATCATACCCCCGCCAAAGGAATATACAAAAAGTATAACATATCCATAATCTATCAAGTATTCAATAGTTTCTTGCATTTTTCCTACTTAGTCTCGCTCACGCCGGTGTCGGCAGGATTTACCCAACCTCCGGCGCTGTCGTTATTGCCGTCGTCGACGTTCAAATTTGAATTGCCGTCGTCAATTTTTGAATTATCAAAAGCGTCTTTATTCAAATTTGAATGGTTAGCCTCGCTTCCAACATTCAAATTTGAATCTCCCGCAGGGGCGTTCCACGCGTCCAGCGCTTTTGCAAGCTCTTTGTAAGCGTAGCTCCCCTCGCGAAACTTGCTCTCGTCCCCCACGATGACAGCGCCGTCGATTTTGGCGCCGACGAAAAAGCCGCTGTTATTTGAAAATGCCTGCAAATCGCCCGTGAAGCTAAAATCGCTAGTCGCGCGCGCGTTCACGCCTTTATCCAGTGCGCTCACGGACGCGTTCGCGCCGACTGTAAATTTCGCGTCCTTGATGTCGTTTACTATGCTTTGATTTAGCACGTAAATGACAAGATAACTACTCTCGTAGCCGATTTGAAGCCCGAAATTCGCGCCGCCAATCTTCACGCCTCTAATCGCCCAGCCCTCGCCAGAGCGTTCTGCCATAACGCCCTTACCACCGCTACCGCCTAGAATAAATCCGGCTTTGATAAAAGTAGGAAAAATAACAATCGCCGCCGAACGCGAAGCTAGGTCTCCCGCGAGTTGGGGATTTGCGCCCATGACGATTTTGTAGGCGTTCGCGCTGTCTAGCAAAATCTCGTCGCGACCGAACGCCGCAATAAAAGCAAGCAATAAAAAAGCGATAATTTTTTTCATCACAAACCTTTCAAATTTGAATTATTTAGCGTATTCCACGGCGCGGATTTCGCGGATGACGTTAACCTTAATCTCGCCCGGGAACTGCACTTTTTCCTTGATTTCGGCGGCGATTTCTTTGGCGACTAGAACCGCCTCGTCGTCGTTGATAAGTTTGGCGTTGGCAATCACGCGAATCTCGCGCCCCGCGTTTATCGCGTAGGCGGCTTTTATGCCTTCTTTGCTTGTCGCGATTTTCTCGATTTCCTCGACGCGTTTTAGGAAGCTCTCGAGTACTTCGCGGCGCGCCCCTGGACGTGCGGCCGAAAGAGCGTCTGCGGCGCAAACGGCGGCGGCTTCGACGCTGAGCGCTTCCTCGTGACCGTGGTGCGCGTAGATGGCGTTGATAACGACCGGGTGCTCTTTGTAGCGCTTGCAAATCTCGCCGCCAAGATCGACGTGAGAGCCCTCGTATTCTTGAGTGAGGGCCTTGCCGATATCGTGCAAAATGCCCGCGCGTTTGGCGAGTTTCGCGTCTCCGCCCGTTTCTGCGGCGATTATGCCGGCGAGGTAGGCGACTTCTAAGCTGTGCGCAAGCGCGTTTTGACCGTAGCTTGCTCTAAATTTGAGTTTACCGATGAGCTTGACGATTTCAGGGTGAACGCCGCTAATACCCAAATCCATAAGGATATTTTCGCCCTCTTCTTGAATGCTCGCTTCAAACTCCTCACAGACTTTTTTGTGGATTTCCTCGATACGCGCGGGCTGGATACGACCGTCTTCTACGAGTAGCTCGATAACGCGAGTGGCGATGGCGCGACGGTATAGATTGAAGCTAGAAAGCACGATAGCGTGCGGCGTATCGTCGATAATCACATCCACGCCAAGCACCATTTCAAGCGTTTTAATATTGCGGCCTTCTTTGCCGATGATACGACCTTTTAACTCGTCGTTTTTGATGTTTACGACGTTGATAAGTCGCTCTGCCGCAAACTCGCCCGCATAGCGGCTGGTGGCTTGCGCAAGTATGTAGTTTACGCGCTTTTTAACCTCTTTTTTAGCCTCTTCTTCGTATTTGCGAACGATGTGGGCAATTTGCTCGCGCGAGTTTTCCTCGGTTTTTCTTAGCACGACCTCGCGCGCCTCGTCTTGCGTGAGTCCGGCGGAGCGTTCGACGATTTTGAGCGCCTCGCCCATTTTTTCTTGGTAGAGGGATTTTAAATTTAAACCCTCTTCATAAAGCGCCTTAGCGTCCATTTGAGCGCGTTTCATCTCGTCTTTGCGCTCATCAAGCGCGGCTTGCTCGCTAGCGATGATTTGCTCTTGACGCTCGAGATCGCTTAACTTTTTGTCGTATTCTTTTTGGAGGCGAACGCCCTTTTCTTCGTAGCGTTTTCGCGCCTCGAACTCGGCCTCGTTCACCTTGACTTTGGCATCTTTTAGCACGCCCTCGGCTTCGTATTCTATGGCTTTTGCTTTGGCTTTGGCTTGCTCGATGAAAATGCCATAATTCGCGTCGTTGATTTTTTTAGCGACAAAATACCCAATTCCCGCGCCCACCGCAGTGGAGCACACGCCCACGATGACTTCTATCAT
>ONQI01000122.1 GCA_900319915.1 uncultured Campylobacter sp. | reverse complement strand
GATCCTTATCGGTTTGTAAGTATTATATCGGATATTTTTTAAATTTATTAAGGGGGTTTGAGCAAAATTTTTAAGAATTTTTGGAAATTTTAGGGGGAATAGTTTGAATTTAATTCAAATTTGAATTGCGAAATTAGTTCTCGGGGGCGTTTGTCAGCGCAAAAACTTGCGCCAAAATCATACAAACAAAAATATTTATCCCCACCGCAAGCCCGAACACACTCACGGCTCTCGTGGAACTAAAGGCGAGCGCGAAAAATGAAATCATACTAGTAAACGCCGCGAGAGCGATGCCAAAGACTTTTTGGCGCGGAGCTAGGGCGGGACTGAGCGCAAAAATCATATAATCAATCCCTACCGCGCCGCCCAAAATCAGAGCAAAAATCACGAAGATATTGACGCTCGCGCCAAAAACGCTAAGTAGCGCGAGTGTGACGAGCCCCGCGAAAAATACGGCTAGAACGATGCGCGCGCCTTCTTTTGCGCCAAAAAACGCGGCTAAAAGCGCGAACGCTAACGCGTAAGCGGCGATTTTTAGGTAAACGGCGTTTATTTTGACGCTCTCAAACCCCTCGCTAAGCGCCAAGCGCATATTTACAAAAACGCCGTTTTCTTTCTTTGCGATTTTCTCCACGGTCCCCGCGTCCCTGACGCCGCGAAGCAAAAATACGTCTTTGCCCTCTATCAAGGTTGGTTCAAATCCGCCAAAAATCGGGCTTTTCGCAACTTCGCTAGGCGAATAAACCGGCGTGGCGGCGATTTTGGCAAGTTCGGCGCTCACTACCGCGGGCGGGAAACCGGGCATGAGGCTAGCGTCAAGAGAAGCAAAAATCTTTTTTACCCGCGTTTGCCCTTCTTCGCTTAGGCTCGCGGGAGCTATTACCGCGCTTACAAGCCCCGAGTCTTTGAGGTTTTGGCTCAAATTTGAATCCTTTGGCGTTACCAAAATATCAAAACTCTCGCCGCTAATTTGCGCTATTTTCGCACTCATATTTAGCAAATCGGGCTCGCTACTAGAATACTCTCTCACGTCGTCCCCAAACTCGGCAAATTCCCACAAAAACGCGCCCAGAGCAAGCGAGAGCAAAAAGATGATTTTAGCGTTTAGAAATTTCAAATTTGAAACCGCGCGGATTAAAAAATCCAAAAATCGCTCGAAAATCCCCACGCTAGAAAGTCTAGCCCCATCAAGCAGAGCGGGCAACAAAAAATAACTAGCCCCAAACGCTCCTGCGAGCGCAAACACCGCAAACACCGCGATTTGAGCGAGCAAAGCAAAAGGGCTAAACAAAAAAACCGCATAGCCGCCCGCCGTGATGAAAAACCCCAGCAAAAACACCCCGCGCACGCTTCGCACGCTCCCCGCCCTCGCTACGCCCTTCGCGCGCGAGAGCCAATGCGCCGCAAAATCGAGCATCAGCCCCACAAGGCTCGTAGAAACCACTATCGCCATACCGTAAACGTCATCAAAAGCCGCAAACAAAGCAAAAAGCCCGCTAGAAAGCCCAAAAATCACTACCGTAGCCACGTAAAAAATTCGTGCGTTTTTGAAGGCCAACAATAACAAACCCACGCAAAGCGCGAGCGAGATAATTCCCATAAAAACGCTCTCTCTGGCGGCCGCTTTTTTGCCGGTAGCGGCGTAAATCGCCCCGCCGCTAATGAGAAGCTCGTCTTTTTTAGCGCGCTCCACAAGAGCCAAAAGCGCGTTTATATCATATTTGCCGGCTAATTTGGCGCGAGCAAAATAATAGCGCGCACCGTTAAAATCGGCAAAAAATCTATCTTCTCGCGGGTCAAATTTGATTTCTCCTGCGCCGGAAGATAGCCTAGAATGCGCGCTCAAAGAAAAAAAATCTTGACTTGTCGCAAGAGGCTTGAATTTATTAAAAAAATCGCCCGCCGCTCTCGCAAAAAACGCGCTTGCGTTGGTTTCTAGTAGCCGCACGCTCTCGCTATCTAAAAGCGCGATTTTGTATTTGTTTAGCTCGTTTTGGTATTTGGCGAGCGAGCCTATTTGATAAAAAATATTTTCAAAAACGCCGCTCTTTTCACATTCCGCAACAAAGTTTTCAAATTTGATTTTGTCTTTGCCGGCGATGATGATTTGACTCGCCATAGAAGCGTTTAACGCTTGCAAAATCTCCTTTTTTTCGCCCTCAAAAGCAAGCAAATCAAAGATACTTGAGTTAATTTTGTCTAGGTTTGCAAGCGTAAAAGCCGTGAAAAACGCGAACAACGCTCCAAAAATCGCAACCGTTTTTTTCAATATTTGACCTCTAAAAACTCGTCTGTAGTCACGTCGCCGTTAGCGGCTTTGATGATGATTCTTTGCACCGTCTCCCCGCCCTCGACGATGATTTCATCAAAAATTTCTTTGAAAATTATTGTTTTTGGCGCGAGGGAGAGACTCCATTTTGCTTCGCCGCCGCTCAAATTTAAATTAAAATCGCGCGAAAGCCTCGTTTCATCAAGGTTCGTAATCGCTAGAAAAATATCTTTGTCCATAAGTGCGTCTTTTTTGACCCACGCGCCGCCAATCTCCTCAAAAATCCCTTCTTTGCATATTTTAAGCGTAGTTTTCACGGGAGTTTCTACGCGCCAAAACAACGCTCCCTCTTTTAATTCAAAACGCCCTTTGCTAGTCGCGTTCATGTCGAGTCCGGCTAACTCCACTCTCTCGACAAATCGCCCGCTCACGCCGCTTGTCGCAACGTTCAAATTTGAAATATCAAACGCCCCCAAAGCTCCCCAAAAAGCGCACAAAAGCCAAAAAAATCTCATTTTATCCCTTTAAGTTTCTCGCTCAAACACTCCGGCAAGAAAAATTGCGTCTGCCTCGTATCTATCCTCACCGCCGCCTGCGCCGTGTGGGCTTTGCACAAAACCTCGCCAGTGGCGGCGTTTGAAATGATATAACTTAGTTTTAGCAAGGTTTCGGCTTCGTCCAAAATCACTTCGACGCTGATTTCGTCGTCAAAAAACGCGGGCGCGATAAACTTAAAATCCATTTTGACGATAGGATACGCGTAGCCGTCGTTTTTCATATCGTCGTAGGTATAGCCGATCCCACGCAAAAAATCGCACCTCGCCGCCTCGCAAAACTTCACGTAATTGCCGTGCCACGCGACGTTCATACTATCCACGTCGTAAAAAGCGACGCGGTAATTAAATTTATTTATCATTTTGCCCCCAAAAATCAAAAAAATTAAACCATTGCGAAGGATCGCGCAGGCATTTGCGTTCAAGCTCGCTCACGTAGGCCCTTAATGGCGGCATGGCGGCCGCGATTTTGTCGCGAGAGCGCGCGAGCGCGGGAAGTTTGGAGATTTCAAATTTGTATTCTCCGAGCTCTTTGTAGCACCAAAAAGAATAAATTTCAGCCTCCAAAACCCCCGCTATCAAATACGCTCCGACGCCGAAATTCGCGCGTTCGCCTAAGAACTCCACGCTCGCTATTTTATCTCCCGCAATCGGCACGCGGTCTCCCATCACAGCCACATGCTCGCCGCGCTCGATTTTTTTTGCAAGCCTCATCATATCGTCCATTTCAAGGCTCTCGACCGCGAAAATCTCGATTTTACCCTCGCCTAGTCTAGCCATGGTTTGATTAAATTTCTCGCTGCCTTTTTGGTAGAGCAAAATATTGACTTTCACGTTTTTTAGTTTGCTAGCTAAAGCCTTCGCAATCTCAATATTCCCATAATGACTCGTGATTAGCACCTTGCCGCGCCCTCTCCCCAAAGTCTCGAAAACAGGACTTATATTATTCAAATTCGAATAGTCGATTTTTAGCGCGTCTTCTTTAATCCAAACCGCGAATTTATCGGCTATCGCAAGCGCGAAAGCGTAAAAATTATCAAACGCGCCGCCTTTGGCGCCCGCCCTAGCTCTAAACGTCAAAATATTTTCGCGTCTTTTTGGCAAAAGCAAAAAATAAGCCCCGGCCACAAAAAAAGCGATAATTTTTACGACAAAGGCGGGCGTATGAGCCACGAAAAAGCGCGTCGTCCCAAGCCAAAAGTCCCCCGCTACTTCGCGGGCTTCCCACCATTTTTCAGCCACGCCGAACCACCTTAAAAACGCGCCCTAAAAGCCAAAACGGCAAACCAAGGCACAACCTTGCGTGCATAAGCGAGATGAGCGCGTTGTCGCGCCAAAGGTGAAAATGACTCACGCCGCCAATTTCATAATTTACGCGCACGCTCAGCCATTTTAGTTTTAACCCCGCGCGCACGGCCAGAACGAGGATTTCGGCGTCAAACCCCATGCGTTCTTCTTTCAAATTTGAAATCAAATTTGAAACCTGTGCAAGCGGATAGACGCGAAATCCGCACATTCCGTCTTTGATGGCGAGCGAGAGCGAGTTTATAGCGCACCAAAAATTCGTGATTTTGCGCCCGTAAAGGCGGCTTTTTGGCGCGTTTCCATCATAAACGGGCTCGCCGCAAATAAACGCACCCGGATTTGCCCGCGCCGCTTCTAAAAACGCGCCGACCTCGCCGATATCGTGCTGAAAATCCGCGTCTATCTGAAAAGCGTGCGTAAATCCGAGCTCCTCGGCGCGCAAAAAACCGTCTTTTAACGCCGCGCCCTTACCGCCGTTTTTTTCGCGGGTAAAAATAAACGCGTCAAGCCCTCGCAACGCGGTCTTGCTCTCTTCGTCGCTACCGTCGTCCACGATAAGCACCGGCGCCAAAGTCGCCAAAGCGGCGACCAAAGCGGCGATGTGCGAAGGGTGATTGTAGTAAGGCACCAAAAAAACGGGCTTAAAGGCTGATTCTACCATTACTACACTCGGTTTTGTTTGTTATACTAAAATACGCTTTTTCGCCGCGCCGCTCGATACGCACGACTATTTCATCGCCGGGGCGAATAAAGTTTGTAAATTTTATATTTTCCACGACTTTCGCGCCCCTTAGATTTAGCCCCATTTGCGCCGCGCAAAGCTCCACAAAACGCAGTTCCATGAAGCCAGGCACGATAGGAAAAGAAGAAAAATGTCCGTCGAAATAAAAATCGCTCGGTCTTATTTTGGCGCGAAACTCCCCCTCGCCCACGCGCGAGAACTCGGGCGTCGTAAGCGCGTCGTAAGCGCGGATAAAGTCCTCTTTTTTCACCTTAGAATGCTCGGTGTAGGGGATTTTGGGGGCGATTTTGAAGTTTCTGACAAGCGCGCCAAACTCGGGCTTTAAAAGAGCCTTTAAGGTCTCCGCAATACCCTTTTTGCCGCTTTTGCGAAACGCGGCTTCGCCCTCGCTAGACAAAACCACGAGCGCGACGGGACGGGGGAAGCGCGGGTGTGCGCCCACGGCGCAGTCTGCGAGCAGCGGCGAGGATTTCAGAGTCTTTTCCGCCGCGTCTAGGCTGAAGCGTTTTTCGCTAAATTTGATTATGCGATCCAGTCTACCAAAAAGCGTGATTTTGCCGTCCTCGCAGAACCCGGCGTCCGCGCTCTCAAAAGGTTCACACCAAGGAGACGAGACGGTTAAAGCGCCGTTTTTTGCGGTTTTTAGGGCGACGGGCTCAAATTTGACTAGCCCCGCGCCCTCGTTTTTGCCTATGACACCTGCTTCGGTAGAGCCGTAAATATCGATAATTCGCGCGCTAGTCAGCCGCTCTAGCGAAGCGCGGAGAGAATCTTCAAGTCTAGCCCCCGCGCTAATAATCGCTTTCAAATTTGAAATCTTAGTCGCCCGGCCATAGCAAACAACGGCCTCTAACATGGTCGGTGAAGAGATAAAGATTTTATTAGAAAGTTCTTGGGCGAAAATGGATTCTGGGTAATTTAGCGTCCCCGGGACGACCTTAGCACCAAGAACTAGAGGCAAAAACACCTTGAAAGTCAGCCCGAACATATTTTGGTGGGAGACGCTAGCCAAAAACTCATCGCTTTTTTCAAATTTGAAATCCTCGGCTATGAACCTCGCTTCCGCGAGCATTTGAGAAAGCGTTTTTTTAATGAGTTTTGGCTCGCCTGTGGAGCCGGAAGTTTTGAGGTAGAATACTTCGGAGCCAAATTTGACTTCGCGACATTGCCCGGCTCCGCGGGCTAAATTTTCGGTTTTAGGGATTTGGCCACCGTTCAAATTTGAAAAGTTTTCGTCGCTAATAGCGAAAATCCCCTCTTCAAATCTCGCTTCGCGCAGCAAAATCGGCTCCAAGCCCGCCGCGAGCGCGCCAAAAAAAGCGACCAAAAAATCGTCCGTATCGCTAAGGTAAATTTGAACTCGCCCGCCTCGAGCACGTCCCCCAAGAGCCCCGCCAAACGCCGCTATTTTCGCGCTTAGCGTGTCGCCAAAATCAAGCGTTTTTGACATAAAATTTCCTAAAAATCATCTCGCCCCCAAAAAGCGCGCCCACAAGAACGTAAGAAAGCGCCCCGCTGTAAAAACTCCAATAAATTTTATTTTCCAAGCACGCTAGCGCCGCGCTAACAGCGCAGTTTAAAATAAAAAACCATAGCCAAATTACGGTGAGCGTTCGCGTGTAGCCAAGCGCGCTTTCGGGGAGTTCGCCGCCCTCTTGTAACCTTGCTATTTTTGTGATAACGGGCTCGCCGCGCAAACTAAAATAAAAAATCATCGCTAAAAAAGCGCTAACAAGCACGGGATAAAGATACTGCGCGCCGTAACTTCGCGCCGCTAGACACAAAACAAAAAATCCGCTCATAGCGTAAGCAAAAATTTTAAAATCATTATTCAAATTTGAACCGCGCTCCACAAATCCCCGAAACGCCCACAAAATCGCCATCACCGCGAGCAAAAAGCCCGTAAACTCGCCAAAAAAATAAAGCCCAAAGGGATAAAAGACCGAAAATATTGTCAAAGATATTTTTGACAAACTTCGCAGGCGAGCAAAGCCCGCCTTTGCGCTCGGGGCTCGCCATTTGGTAGCCTTATTCCTAGACCGCCGCGCGGTGCATTCGCGCCGTTCCCCGGGCGGTCTAGCCCAGCGCTTCGCGTTACTGTCCGGCTCGCGCGGACTAAATTTATCGGTTTCCTTGCGATTCAAATTTGAAACCCGCTAATCCGCGATTTCGTATTTTTTCGCCACGACCTCGACGATGTCGCCAAGCGTCTTGATGGCTTTGAAATCCTCCGGGCTAAGTTTGTGACCGGTTTGTTTTTTGACGTAGTCCACGAGATCTATCGCGTCTATGCTATCTATCTCCAAATCCTCATAAATACGCGCCTGGGGCGTAATTTTGTCCTCCGAGATTTCAAAAAGCTCCATAAGAGCGCGCTTTAAAATATTAAATATTTCTTCTTTATTCATTGCTATTTCCTATTTTTGGCTATGTATCCAGCAAGGCTCGAAACGCTCGCGAATATTTCTTTGAGATTGTCTGTTTTCGCGCTTAGCTCAAGACCGTATTTTTTTTGCACCAAGAGACCAAGCTCGAGCGCGTCGACGCTATCGAGCCCCAGTCCCTCGCCAAAAAGCGGCGCGTCCTCGTCTATATCGCTCGCGCTTGTATCCTCGAGATTTAGTCCCTCAATAATCAGCTCTTTAAGCTCGGTAATTAGTTCGTTCATAGGTCTTCCTTATCGTAAATTTCTTGCACTTTTTTGTGTAGCAGGCGCACTCTCACAGGATTTGGCCTCGCGGGCTCGAAAGCTCCCAAATCCACCGCGTCTCGCTCGTAAATCTCGTATTTCATCATCACTTTTGGCGTATCATACCACGGATCACCTTTTTTTAGGCTTTTTGGCGACATTTTCACGCACAAAATCTTAAGACTCTCAGCCGCCCTCACCGCGATATAAAACGCGCCTTTGTGCATTTCTATGCGCTCTTTTGTGCGCGTGCCCTCGGGGAAAATAATCAAATTCTCACCCCCTCTAAGCGCGGCGACACAGCGCTCTATCATTTCCTCGTTCGCGGTATTTGGGATATACCCCGCCGCCCTTATCGCGCCAAAAAGAAAAATATTTTTTAGCAAACTTGCCTTCACAACGCAGTTTGCGCGGCGAAAATGCGATAAAAACAGCACCACGTCAAGCAAAGACGGATGATTGGCGACGATGATTTGACCGCCCCGCCTCGGCAAATCCCCGCTAACGCGGAATTTCGCGCCGACAGAACCGTAGACGAAAATAAGCCAAATAAAGCCCTTCCATGAAAAATAAATAAGGTCGCGCGCGAAGTTTCGCACGGAGCTAAAGCGGTTAAGGCGCAAGACGAAAATCGGCACGAAAAACAGGTTTCCCGCCATGCAAAACGCGCCGAAACTAACAAAGCAAAGCGCGATGAAAAAGCGTTTAATTAGCAGTTTCACGCCGCCACGTCCAAATCAAATTTGAATCTCTCGTTTGCCACTCGCTTTTCCCCTCAAGCATGGCGCGAAGGAAGGCGAAATCGGAGTTCAAATTTGAATCGTCACCATTCAAATTTGAACTAAACTCAAGACTAAAATCCTCGCCTTTTTCTAAAACGAGCAAGAGCGCGTAAATCAAATTTGAATTACTCAAAATCTCGTTATTCATATCCTCAAAATAGCTTAGAACCGCTATTTTCTCGCACTCTTCTAGACGCGAGACGGCGAGGGCGACGCCGTTTTCTAGAGCGAGAGTGGCGCTGATGGCAGAAATCTCGCCCCTATTGCCCGTAAAAATCGCGTTTTGCGCGGGAATAGCGTTGTGCACCGAGACGCAAAACGCCGCGGGCGAAAGCGGCTCCGCGCGGGCTATGGTATCTAGCATAGAAAAGCAGCGATTATTCTCCCCTAAGCGCGAGGCGAAAACTATGGGAAGTCCTTCCGCCGCGCGTAGGAGCGAAACGCACATCTTCGCGCCCTTACTTAGCCTGCGCCGCTCGATCGGGGGCACGTGCGAAATCTCGCTCTCGCGCTTAAACGCGTTTAGCGCCCCCAGCTCCGCGTCGCCCGCGATAATCGCGTCAAAACGAGCGATTTTAAACTTACTTGGCAATATAACCCCTAAAAGTCACGCCGACCATGATATTTCCGGTGCCGCACTCAAATTCGGTTTCGCTCTCAAATTCATGTTGGTAGTAGTAGCCCGTGAGCCCCACGACTTTCGTGCCGCCTTCTTTTTTGGCGCGTTCTTGGAAAGTTTTCATTGCCGAGAGAAACGCCCAGTTGCAGGCTTTGACGTCTTTTTTGCCCACGGCGTTGGTCTTTTTATTGCTTTGCAAGCGCTCGGTGATGATTTTTTCATTCATGCCTTGCTTGCCAAAGTAGAGCTTGATATTCGGGTCTAGCACGTCTTTGGCTCTAGGGTCGTTTAGAGCGCCCGAAATCGGCAACCTGATGACGTCGTTTTTGGCGCCGCAACCGCAAAGTAGCCCTGCGCAAACTAGCGCAAACAAGATTTTTTTCATATTTTCTCCTTTTTCAAATTTGAATTATTCCTCAAAACGTTTAAAAATCAGTGAGGTGTTAATCCCGCCGAATGCGAAGTTGTTGTTCATAACATAATCCGTGCGTATCTCGCGAGCGTCCGTGAGATAATCTAGAGGCGCGCATTCAGGGTCGATTTTGCGCAGATTCAAATTTGGGAAAAACTCGCCCTCTCTCATCATCATTACGCTTAGGAAACTTTCAAGCGCGCCGCATGCGCCAAGGGTGTGACCGAGATAGCCTTTTAGCGAGCTTACCGCGGCTTTTGCTCCAAAAACCTCGTTTGTCGCGATACTCTCGGCGATGTCGCCCTGCGCGGTGGCGGTGGCGTGGGCGTTGACGTG
>ONQI01000052.1 GCA_900319915.1 uncultured Campylobacter sp. | reverse complement strand
TTTGTGGGATTTGCCGCGCTTTACGCTTATGAAAATCTCGCCTACCTCGCATTTTTTGCCATTGCCGCCGATTTGAGAGGCAAAGGTTATGGAAGCAAGGCTTTGGCGCTACTTAGAGAACACTGCAAAGACCGCGTGATAGTCGCCGAAATCGAAGACCCCGCCGCACCTTGTGAGAACCGCGAAGAGCGCGAGCGCAGAGCGGCTTTTTATGCGAGAGCGGGCTTTAAAACTAGCGGCAACCATATAAGCTATGTTGGCGTGACTTACAGCGTGCTTTTTTGCGGCGAGGGATACGAGGCGGCTACTTTCAAAGCGATGTTTGACCACTTTTCCGCGCGCGGGCATTTTGATTTCAAATTTGAATAACGCGCGGCGTAAGCAAAATTTTAATATTTTTTGGATATAATCGCGCTCTTATTTCATTTCAAAGGAAAAAATAATGCTAGAAGGCATCGTTAGAGAGAGTATTACCTCCAAGGCCGCTAAGGCGTTGAGAAAAGATGGTTATCTAATCGCCAACATCTACGCAAAAGGCGTCGAGAACGTTCACGCGGCGTTTAAGGTTAATGATTTTATCCGCACCGTCAAAAACAAAGACGGTCTTAAATTTGAAGTTAGCGTTGCGGGCAAGACTTACGAAGTAGTCGTAGTCGAATACCAAAAACACCCCGTTACTAGCGAACTTCGCCACGTCGATCTAAAAGTCGTTTTGCCTGACGTAGAGAGCAAATACATGGTTCCCGTAGTTCCTGTGGGCACTCCTGTGGGCCTTAAGAATAAAGGTATTTATCTTCAATCAAAAAGACGTCTCGCCGTCAAATGCAAAGGCAAAGATTTGCCTAACAAATTTGAAATCGACGTTAGCGGTCTTGACGTGGACGATACCGTTTTGGTACGCGATATTGCCGTTCCGGCGGGTGTTCGCATAATCGAAGCGGGTCGCGTGGCCGTCGCGGGCGTCGTCAAAGCTAAATAATGACGCTTATAGCGGGTCTGGGCAATATCGGTAAAGAATACGAGCTCACCCGTCACAACGCGGGCTTTATGCTCGCGGATATGCTCCTAGCGCGGGGCGGTTTTACCGACGTTTCTAGCGCGAAATTCAAAGGCGAGCTTTACAAAAAAGGCTCGCTTCTCATCCTCAAACCTTCCACTTTTATGAACGCCAGCGGACTTGCGGTCAAGGCGGTTTGCGATTTTTACAAGCCAGAGCGGCTCATCGTCGTTCACGACGACGTGGATTTGAAGCTTGGCGCGCTCAAATTTAAGCGTGGCGGCGGAAACGCGGGTCACAACGGGCTAAAATCTATAGACGCTTTAATGGGCGCGGATTACGAGCGCGTGCGTATCGGGATCGGCAACGATAAAAAAGACGTCGTCGCGCATGTTTTAGGGAGATTTGACGACGAGGAGAGAGAGACATTGCTACTTGTGCTGGAGCGCGCCATGGAGGCTACGTTGGAATTAGTCGCCACGGATGATATAAAGGCGGTTGCGGCGAAATATTCGCAAAAAGCGCCCGATTTAGGACCAAATATTAAAAAAGACGATTCAAATTTGAATTAAAACGGCTTGGCTTTTGCGCGCTCTCGTGTGAGTTATGTGCCAGGCTTCGCTAGGGCGGGCTTTATGTCCAGCCGCTGTGCTCGCCTGCGCTAACAACGCGCGAAATCATCACAAAATCCTTCGCCGTAAAACCATTCTTTAGTTTAAATTTGAATTATTTTAAATTTCAAATTTGAAATCAAGGAGTAAATATGCAAATCCCCGAATATTTAGATGGCGTTAAGACGCCTGCTTACATCTGCGAAGAAGAAAAACTTATTTCAAATTTGAAATTGCTCCGCAAAGTCGGCGACGAGAGCGGCGCGAAGGTGCTTTGCGCGCTCAAAGGTTTCGCTTTTAGCGGCGCGATGCCACTCGCGGCCCGGTACCTCGACGGCGCGACTTGTAGCGGGCTTCACGAGGCCAAATACGCGAGAGATTGGGGCTTTAAGCTTGTCCATACTTATTGCCCCGCTTACGCCGAGGCCGACATCGAGGAGGTCGCGAGCCTTAGCGACCATGTGGTTTTCAATAGTTTTGCACAGTTTGACCGCTTTGCGCGGGTCGTTCGCGCCAAAAATAAAGACGTAGCGCTTCGCGTCAATCCCGAAGTCTCCGCAAGTCCCGTGGACGCTTACAATCCTTGCGGGCGTTATTCGCGCCTTGGGGTGACAAAGGCTAATTTCAAATTTGA
>ONQI01000111.1 GCA_900319915.1 uncultured Campylobacter sp. | reverse complement strand
TGCGATTAGCTCTCTATTTTGGCGAGCGAACTCTTGGCAAATCTGCGCGTCGCGAAGATAATTTTCAAACTCCTTGCCATATACGTAGCACAGGTTTTCTGGGATAAAGCCCGCCTTGCGCTTTTGTTCTAGTCTATTTAGCGCGGCGGGGATTTCGCGAGCGCGACCAGCTTTTTTGTATTCGCGCACGAGCGAGGCGCATTTTTCTTCGTGGTTCGCGTTTTTGGCTCTATTTAGCGCCACGGCTCGGCGTTGATAGATTTCGGCCACTTGTTTGCCGAGATTTCTGCTGCCAGTGTGTATGACTAGGTAATAAGCCCCGTTTGAGTCTTGGTCTATTTCGATGAAGTGGTTGCCGCCACCTAGCGTGCCGACGCTATTTTCTATGCGCGATACGTTTATTAGTTCGTCATAGCAAGCGAGCCTTTTTAGATCAAAATCTTGTTTCTTTTCATTCCACACATTGTGACCCGAGGGCACGAAATGCGCGGCTTCGTCGAATTTGGCAAAATCTATCTCGCTCACGTTTAGTTTTGTCGTCAGCATACCGCAACCTATATCGACGCCCACGATATTTGGCACGACTTTGTCCGTGATGGTCATAGTAGTCCCTATCGTGCAACCTTTGCCCGCATGGACGTCGGGCATGACGCGTATTTTCGATCCTTTGGCGAATTCTTGGTCGCACAACTGCTTTATTTGGTTTATCGCTTTGTCTTCTATGACTCCGGCGTAGGCTATGGCGGTATTGTATTTGCCTTTTATTTTTTTGACGTTCATTTTTATCTCCTATGCTGCCATACCTATTGCGAAGATTATATTATAGCGTAAAAAGAATGAAATTGACGGGATAATTCAAATTTGAATATTTACAGCGTGGGTTAATTCAAATTTGAAACTACTTGAAACTCGCCACGAGGTTGCCAATGAGTAGATTCCAGCCGTCTACGAGGACGAAAATCAGCAACTTAAACGGTAGCGAAATGGTAACGGGCGGGAGCATCATCATACCCATCGCCATGAGCACGGAGCTGACGACCATATCTATGACGAGGAAGGGCAAATAGAGCAAAAAGCTAATCTCAAACGCCGTTTTTAGCTCGCTGATGACAAACGCGGGCGCGGCGACGGTAAATGGGATATCGTCGATAGTGGCGGGATTTGGGAGATTGCGGATACGAAAAAACAGCGCGAGGTCTTTTTCGCGGGTATTTCGCACCATAAACTCTTTAAACGGCTTGCTTCCTAGCTCAAACGCTTCTTCGTAGCCGATTTTTTCTTCCATATAAGGTTTGATACCTTGCTCGTAAGACTGCTTTGCTACGGGTTCCATGATAAAAAACGTCAGTATAAGCGCGAGCGAGATAAGCACGTTGGTTGGCGGCATTTGTTGGGTCGCCATAGCTTGGCGAAGAAACGAAAACACCACGATGAGGCGCAAAAAACTCGTCATTACAAATATCAGCGACGGCGCGAGCGCTAGCAAAGTGAGCAAGATAAGGACGTTGATGCTGTTTACGAGTTGAGTCGGGGAGCTCGGCGCGCTTAGGGATAGATTGATAGTAGGAATCGTCTCCGCACCGAAAATACTAGCGAAACCAAAGGTAAGAAGTAATAAAAATCGCAATTTTAGCCCCCGATAAATGCCGAATTCTAGCCGAATTTATGTAAAATTATGCTGAACTTAGGTAAAATATTAGCCAAAATTTTAAGGGTAAATTTATGAAAAATTCAGTGATAATTTTGGCCGCGGGCGAAGGCACGCGCATGAAATCAAGCAAATCCAAGGTCCTGCACGAGCTTTGCGGTGTGGAAATGATAAATCACATCATCGCCAAAGCTAGCGCCGTGAGCGACGATATTTTTGTGGTTTTGGGCTTCCAGTTTGACGCCGTCAAGACCGCTATCGAGGCGCGCCATGCGGGCGTGCATATCGTGCGTCAAGACACGGTAGGCTTCCCGGGTACTGCGGGCGCCGTGAGGGCTTGCCTTTCAAATTTGAAAAGAGAAAAAACGCTCGTCATCTGCGGCGATATGCCTCTTGTCGAGGTCGCCGAGCTTGAGAGACTAGGGGAGAGCACGGCGGACGTTACCGTGAGCGCGTTTGAGAGCGCAAATCCTTTTGGTTACGGTCGCGTTATCACAGAGGGTGGCAAAGTAGTCAAAATCGTCGAACAAAAAGACGCGAGCGAAGCCGAAAGAGCGGTAAATCTGTGCAACGCGGGCGCATACGCGTTCGACACCGCTTTGCTCCGCCAAATCGTGCCCCAAATCGGCAATAACAACGCGAGCCGCGAATACTACCTCACCGACGCCATCGAAATCGCCATCAAAGGCGGTAAAAACGTGGATTTCGCGCTCGTGAGCGAGGAAAATTTCATGGGCGTAAACGACAAAGCCGCTCTTTCTTTGGCTGAAACAAAAATGCAAGATAAAATCAAATTTGAACTCATGAAAAAAGGCGTTATCATGCACTTGCCAAGCAC
This sequence comes from uncultured Campylobacter sp., assembly GCA_900319915.1. Taxonomy (GTDB): domain Bacteria; phylum Campylobacterota; class Campylobacteria; order Campylobacterales; family Campylobacteraceae; genus Campylobacter. Next base: position 4,159 of record ONQI01000111.1, on the reverse strand, counting down.
GATTTTCGTGGGCGCGGAAGTAGAGTTCGAGGGAGAATGCGAGATAGAAAGCGGCGCTGTAATCACGGGCAAAAGCGTGATAAAAAACTCGCGCGTGAGAGCGGGCAGCGTGATAGAAGACAGCGTCATGATAGATTCGGACGCGGGTCCTTGCGCGCATTTGCGTCCGGGCTCGCACATCGAGGGCACGCACGTAGGCAATTTCGTCGAGCTCAAAAACGCCACGCTCAAAGGCGTTAAAGCCGGCCATCTAAGCTATCTAGGCGACTGCGAAATAGGCGAGGGCACAAACATCGGCTGCGGCACGATTACTTGCAATTACGACGGGCGCAAGAAGCACCGCACGATTATCGGGCGCAACGTCTTCGTGGGCAGCGACAGCCAATTCGTCGCGCCCGTCACGGTGGACGACGACGTAATAATCGCCGCGGGCAGCACGGTTACGAAAGACGCGCAAAAGGGCGATTTGGTGCTTGCGCGTAGTCGCCAAACCAACAAAAGCGGCTATTTTTACAAGATTTTTGGGCTAGAAGATGCTAAAAAATAAAAAAATCCTGCTTTGCGTGAGCGCGAGTATCAGCTTTTATAAGGCTTTCGAGATACTTAGCCTACTCAAAAAAGCCGGTGCGGACGTTTACGTGGCGATGAGCGAAGCGACTTTGCGCTTTTGCTCGCCGCTTGCGTTTGAGGCTTTGAGCGCCCATAAAGTGCTCTGCGCGGCGAACGAGGACTGGACGGGCGGCGCGACGCACATAGGCTACGCAAAAGTCGATCTTGCCATCGTCGCTCCGGCCAGCGCGAATACGATTAGCAAAATCGCCTGCGGAATCGCGGATAATCCTATGCTCGCCGCTATTCTCGCTTGCCCCGCGCCCAAGGTCGTCGCGCCTGCGGCAAACACAAATATGATAGAAAATCCTGCGATTATTTCAAATTTGAATATTTTGCGGGAACGCGGATTTAGCGTGGTCGAACCCGAATCCAAAACTTTGGCTTGCGGCGACGTGGGCAAAGGAGCGCTCGCAAACCCTGAAAAAATCGTAGCCGAGGCTATTCGCGCTATTTCTCGCGACCCGTTTTGGGAGGGCAAAAAAGTCATAGTCACGGGTGGCGCGACGAGCGAAAAAATCGATCCCGTGCGCGCTATTACGAATTTTAGCAGCGGTAAAATGGCTCGCGCGCTTGCGGACGCGTTTTACTATGCCGGCGCGGAGGTTACGCTAATAGCTTCTTTTGGCGCCCCGAACGCGCCTTATTCCGTTTTCAAATTTGAAAGTTCGCGCGAACTGCTCGCCGCCCTAAACGCTCAAAGCGCGCGCGAGAACGATATTCTCGTGATGTGCGCGGCGGTGAGCGATTATATCCCGATTTGCGCGGCGAGCGAAAAAATCAAGAAGAGCGGTTCAAATTTGAAATTAGAATTCGCCGAAAACCTCGACGTGCTAGGAAGTTCAAATTTGAAATGCAAAAAAATCGGCTTCAAGGCCGAGACGGACGCCGCGAGCGCCATAAACGCCGCGCGAAATATGCTAGGGCGAAAAAATCTTGACGCCGTGTGTCTAAACGTGCTGGGCGGCGAGGTCACGTTTGGCGGCGAAAATACGCAAATCACTTTTGTGAGCAAGGCGGGCGAAAAAACGCTTCCTCTCGCGCCAAAAGCCAAGATTGCCGCGCAAATCGCGGAGCTTGCCAAATCGCTATGATTCCGACAATGATAAACGCCGCTTTGCCCGTTATCATCGAGGTCGCGGAGCACACGGGGTTTAACCGCTACAACCTGCGTTTTGGCAAAAAAACGCTCTCTACGCGCTCGTATACCACGCTTGAGGTGGGTGAAGAGTATTATGCCAATATCGGCACGCAAAGCGGCGGTGTCATCGGTATCAACACGCTCACGCCGCGTCCTAAGGGCGCGTATTTGCAAGGCGGCGCGAGCCTGCTCGAAGAACTACTCGCAAACGGCGACGCGAACGAGTTTCGCGCCAAAATAAAAGCCGCGCTTGCCGACACGAAAGACGCGAACGAGTTTCGCGCCTACTCGCAAATGCTTCTAGCGCTAGGCGAGGGCGTGATTAGCGTGCCGTTTTTTTATGAAAATCGCTACGCTCTGGCGCAATTCAAATTTGAAAACGCTTTAAAGGGCGAGTTTTACTTACTTCTAGGCTCGTTTGCGCCGCTTTTGGCTAGGTTTGAGGACGGAGCGATTACACGCGTCGCCACGCCATACGAAAGCTTTTCAAAACCCCTTGGCGAGGCGCTTGGCTGTGAATGGGCGGTAGCAAAAATCGCGCCGCTGTGGAGTGAAAAAAAGAATTTTTTGGATTTTGAAGGCTAAAAATGAACGAACTTAATCACCTCGCTATCGTCATGGACGGCAATGGGCGTTGGGCCAAATCGCGCGCTCTTGTTCGCACGAACGGGCACGAAGTGGGCGCGGCCAAGGTCGAGGAAATCGCTATTTTTTGCGCGGGCGAGGGTGTGAAGACGCTCACGCTTTACGCGTTTAGCACCGAGAACTGGAAACGCCCGAAAACCGAAGTGGATTTTTTGATGAAGCTGCTTGTCAAGTTTTTGCGCGGCAAGCGCGAAATGTTTACGAGCAATAATATCAAATTTGAAACTATCGGCGACATTTTGGCGTTTCCGGGGGACGTGCAAAGCGAGATTTCAAATTTGAAAGAGCTGACAAAGGACGCTTCGGGGCTAAATCTCGTGCTCGCGCTAAACTACGGCGGTCGCGACGAAATCGTGAGGGCGGCTAGGGCGTGCGTGAGCGCGGGCGAGGAAATCAGTGAAGAAAATCTCTCGTCTAGGCTCGATACCGCGCGTTTTGGCGACGTTGATTTGCTCGTTCGCACGGGCGGCGAACAGAGGCTTAGCAACTTTTTGCTTTGGGAAGCTAGCTATGCCGAGCTTGCCTTTACGCCGACGTTGTGGCCGGATTTTACCTTGGGAGAATTAGCCGAGATAATCGCCAAATATAGAGGCGTCAAACGCCGTTTTGGAGGGCTTTGATGGAGCTTTTTTGGATTGGGACGTTTTTTGTTTTCGGGCTTTGCGTGGGTTCATTTTGCAACGTCCTCATATACCGTATGCCCCGAGGCGAGAGCATAAACTTTCCCGCTAGTCATTGCCCAAAGTGCGCTCATCCGCTTAAATTTTATCATAATATTCCGCTTTTCTCGTGGGCTTTTTTGCGTGGACGTTGCGCGTTTTGCGGCGAAAAAATTTCCGTTCGCTATCCGCTTGTGGAGCTTTCGGGCGGAGCGCTTGGCGCGCTCGCGCTGTGGCTGGCGGATTTTGAGCTCACAAAAGCCGCGTTTTTGGGGCTTGCGCTTTTACTTTTGCTCTCGCTTAGCCTTATTGATTTTGAATTTCACGCCGTGCCCGAAATCCCGCTTTTATGCGTGTATTTTCTAGCTCTTGCGTTCAAATTTGAATCTGTGAGCGAGTTTTTTATGAGTGCGAACTCGCCGCTTGTGGTTTCGCTAGTTTTTGCAGGCGGCATCACGATGATAAAAAGCATAGCTAGCGCGTGGATAAACAGAAATCGCGGCGGCGAGACGCTCGATAGTATGGGGGACGCCGACACTATCGTGATAGCCGCTATCGGTGCGATTTTGGGCGGACTTATGGGCGTGGCGTGTGTATTTATCGCGGGCATTTTACAGATAATTTTACATATAATTATGCGTAAAAATAGCGAGGAAGCGCCTTTTATTCCCGCGCTTTCGCTTTCGCTTCTACTTTGTCTCGTCTTAGAGCCCCAAATCCGCGGAGTTTTAGACGCATATTTTGAACTTGTGAGCGTAAAATGAATAGAGTAAATAGGTATTTGTTTTCTAGTTTTGTAAGTAGTTTCGCCTCGCTTTTCGCGACGCTTTATATTATCGTTTCTATGGCGTTTTTTATCCAAATGGCGAGCCTTACGAGCTATATTGAAATCACCTTTGCCGAGCTTGGCAAAATGTATCTTTACATCGTGCCGCGCACCTTGCTTTTCACGGTGCCTATTAGCTTTTTTGTCGCCGTGGCGATGAGCTTTTTTAGGCTGTCGAAAGAAAACGAAAGCATAGTGATTTTTACCCTCGGTCAAAGCCCAAAAAATATCGGCGCGTTCTTTCTCAAAGCGGCTTCCTTGCTCTCGCTTTTATTGCTT
>ONQI01000086.1 GCA_900319915.1 uncultured Campylobacter sp. | reverse complement strand
TTGAAAGAGGGCGACATCCTCAAACTCAACCGCAGCGCGGACGACAAAGCCATCGTTAGCATCGATAAAAAGGACGTTTTCTTGGCTCAAATCGGCATTCATCGCTACCGCAAATCTATTCGTATCGAAGAGCTAATCAAAACCGATAAAGACGAGATCAAAACTATACTAGAGCAATACGAAGAAGAGCGTAAGGCACGCATTAAGGCTTACGAAGACCAAGACGGCGGCGAAGAAAACGAAGAAGGCGGCGAAGAAATGGAGGAATTTGATGAATAAGTTTTTGGAAATTTTTAGCGCGGAGTGCAAATCCACAGTCGAGGGATTAACGGGTCAGACTCCCGTGATGAGCGAGCCAAAAGAATTTGAAGCGGCGGCGCAAACGGGCATCAATCCTCCGGCTATCGTGGCTGAGGTCAAAACCACGGGCGCGTTTGAAGCCAAAGCGCAAATATTTGCCACGCCGCTATTTATCACGGCGATAAACGACCTGATGCTGGGCGAGGAGGCGCCGACGATGAACGAAAATATCGGCGACGACGAGCTCGACGCGAGCAAGGAGATATTTTCAAATTTGACTAGCGCGATAGCCACGAGTTTAGGCGCGCAAAAAGAGCTTCCAAAAATCGGCTTTGAAGTCCTAAAAGTAAGCTACGTGGGTGCGGACGCGAGTTTTGATTTAGGTGGCTACGAGAGGCTTTATGCTTTTGACGTCGGTATAGACAAACTCAGCGAACATGTGGCGATGGCGTTTGATCATGCATTTTTGGTGGGATTTGGCGCGGTAAAAGAAGAGGCTAAACCCGCCGAAAATTCCTCCGGTGTGGGTGCGGGTTCGATTCCCGAAGAAATCAAAAATATAGGTCTCATTATGGACGTGCGCCTGCCAATCCGTGTGCGCATAGGATCCAAAAAAATGCTTCTTAAAGACGTTCTTTCCATGGATATAGGATCTGTCATCGAGCTAAACCAACTCGCCAACGACCCGCTTGAGGTGCTTATCGGAGACAAGCCCGTGGCACTGGGCGAAGTAGTCATCATCGACGGCAACTTTGGCGTGCAAATCACGGAAATCGGCTCCAAACGCGAGAGATTAGAGCAGCTAAAATAATGGGTTTATTTCAAATTTGAATGGCTAGCGGGGTTCAAATTTGAATTGAGAGAATATGGCGAAGCGATTTTTCGCTTAGTTTGCGGGTTGTGAGCGACGGCGAGCGACGGATAGAATAAATAATTTATCCTAGCGTTGCCGCCCGCGCTACTCCCGCGAAATAACGGAAAAGCGCGAACCTTAGATAGGCATTACGCGGATTTTTGGACTTAGGCTTTCGTTTAACACGTTTTGGATAGCATACAATGTCCCCTCCGCGCCGCTAGCGCAGCCGCTGCAAGCTCCTAGATATCTGATATACACGTCTATCATTCCGTCGTCGGCTTTTTGGATGTCGAGGATTTCGAGGTTACCGCCATCCATCGCGAGCATAGGACGGACGTTTTCGTCGATGACGGCTTCAATGGCTTTGAGCTGTTTGACCATTGTAAGTTCCTCGAAACTAAGGTCGTCGCCGAGGTTCGCACCCTCTATTTTCGCGTCGGCTACGGCTTTTAGGCGTTCGCGCTCCATTTCGGCGCGAGTTTCGGCGAGGATATCTTCTAAGTAATATTCGCGTTTTTCGTGGCCGCCCGGGCGGATGCACGAGCCGCAAAACGCGCCCGCTTTGGTGTATTGCGTGATTTCTTCGACGGTGTGGAGGTCGTTTAGCTTGATTACTTCTTTTATAGTGCCAAGGCTCACGCGCGCGCATTCGCAAACGATGATTTGGTCTTCAAATTTGGCGGGATCTACGCCTTTGTATTCGGCGGCGGCGGCTTTGATGACGTCGTATGCCATTACCGAGCAGTGCATTTTTTGAGGTGGCACGGCGGGCGTGTCCGGATTATCCCTCATCGCTCTTTCGACGTCGAGATTTGTGATTTTGACGGCTTCATCGACGGTTTTGTCGCGGCAAAGTTCTGCCATATAGTCGCTTGAAGCAATCGCTGTACCGCAACCAAAACTTTTAAATTTGGCGGCTTTGATGACGTCTGTGGCTTCGTCTACCGCCCAGTATAGCCTTACCGCGTCGCCGCAGCTTTCCGCTCCATAGTCGGCCACGATGAGCTTACAGCCCATAGCTTTGGCCTCATCTTCAGTAATTTCGCCCATATTTTTGGGGTTGTTCATCGAATCCCTAACTTTTTGAGAGTATTCGTCCCAAATATTTGAGTTTATAAGATTATTTTTTGCCATTGTTATTTCCTTTATTATAGTCCGGACTTATGGTTTGCGGGTGCATAAGAATAGCTGCTAGATATGGAGCGTAGGCGTTTTACCGCGCTTGTGATTTTGTCTATCGCATAGTCGATTTCTTCTTCTGTGTTGAAGCGCGAAAGAGAGAGGCGAAGGGCCGTATGGGCTAATTCTTTGTCCGCTCCGATAGCCTCCAAAATAGGGTTGCTCTCAAGCGTTACGCTTGCACAGGCCGAGCCCGTGCTGGCCGCGATGCCGGCTTGATTTAGATCCCATAGCATAGCTTCGCCTTCAACGCCCTTTATACTAGCCAAAATCGTGTTTGGTACCCTTTTGGCGCGATCGCCGACCACGTAGACGTCGGGGAGCGCGAGCAGGGCGTCCTCTAGTTTGTCGCGAAGTCTGCGCACATGAGTATCCTCGGCAAAGAGCATTTTAGTTGAGTTTTCGATAGCTTTGCCCATGGCGACGATATATGGGACGTTTAGCGTACCGCTTCTGCGTCCGCCCATGTGCTCGCCACCGTGAAATAGCGGAGTAAGCGGCATGGAATCCTTAATAAATAGCGCGCCTATCCCTTTTGGTCCGTGGAATTTGTGTGCTGAAAAACTGAGGAAATCTACGTTTGTTTCGGCGACGTTTACGGGGATTTTACCTAGAGCTTGCACGGCGTCTGTGTGAAACAGTGCACCGCCCTCGTGAGCGACTGCGGCGAGTTCTTTGATAGGGAAAATCATACCGGTTTCGTTGTTTGCCGACATTATGCTAACAAGTGCGACGTCGTCGCCCATGGCGTCAATTAGCGAGCTTACCTCGACCACGCCTTCGCTATTGACGGGCAGCCTTGTGACTTCCACGCCGAGGCTTTCCAAAAACTTCGCGCTCGCGCCGATTGCCGGGTGCTCGACACTAGAAATAATAATGCGTTTTTTATCCCCGTGAAGGATTTTGTCTACATAAACGCCTTTTAACACCCAGTTGTTGCTTTCGGTCGCGCAACTCGTGATAATCACGTCGTCCGCGTCGCGCGCGCCGATGGCGGCGTAAATCGCGTCCATTGCGTTTGCAATCGCGGGGTGAGTCTCGCTACCAAAGCGGTGAAGCGAGTTGGCGTTGCCGTATTTTTCCGTGAAAAACGGCAACATCGCCTCGTATGCTTCGGGGTCTAGCATAGTCGTAGCGTTGTTGTCTAAATACACTCTTTTCATATTTTGCCTTATTTAGGATAAATCTTATCCTTTTTGGGCTAAATGATATAACAAGTTTGATAAATTTAAATTGAAAAAAGCGAACTATGAGCTTAAAAAGATAAAAATTATTTATAAATGAAATTGAATATCAAAATGCGAGATTCAAATTTGAATACAAATCCCCCGCCCGAGCGGGCGAGGGTCAAGCAAGTTATTGCAACAATTGCGTAACGTTCTTTTGAACGGTGTTA
>ONQI01000160.1 GCA_900319915.1 uncultured Campylobacter sp. | reverse complement strand
GTATAAAGAGCAAGCCCGTAAATATCGCGGTAAGTCCCGTTTTGCCGCCAGCTTCCACGCCGCTAGCGCTCTCGGCAAACGCGGTAACCGTGCTTGTGCCCACTACCGCGCCCGCCATGCTCGCGCTCGCGTCGCAAGCTAGGGATTTGGCTATTTTTTTGACGTTGTTTTTGTCTTCTTTATCAAAGAGCTTCGCACGGTTGCAAACGCCGGTGAGCGTGCCCATAGAGTCAAATAAGTGCGTGATAAAAATAGTCAAAATCGCGGGCGCCAAAGATAGCTTAAACGCCGCTATGATATCTAGTTGAGCAAAAATCGGTCCGATAGAAGCGGGAAGCGAAAAAATCTCACTAGGCGCCGGATAAATATCAAAAAACCACGCGATGAGCGATGTCGCGACGACGGCTAGGATAAAGCCTCCTTTTAAATTTAAAGCCCAAAAACTCACGACAAAAATGATGCCAATCACCCCCACTAACACTTTTGGGTCGCTTACGTTGCCTATAGTAACATAAGTGGCGGGACTTGCGACGATGAAGCCCATTTGTTTCATTCCCACAAAACAGATAAACGCCCCGATACCCGCGCTTATAGCGCGGCGCAAATCAAGCGGAATGGTTTGCATAATCCACACGCGAAAGTTTGTAAGGCTAAGCGCGGTAAGACCGGCGGCGGCGATGAAAACCGCGCCAAGAGCCGTTTGCCACGGCACGCCCATACCTATGCAAAGTCCGTAGGTGAAATACGCGTTTAGCCCCATACCCACGCTAAGGGCTACTGGAATATTTGCCCATATACCGTTTAGTATGCATGAAAATATCGTGATAAGAGCGGTGGCGGTAAGCAAAGCTTCTTTTGGCATGCCCGCCGCGCTCATTATAAGCATATTTACAGGCACTATATAGACCATGGTAAGAAAGGTCGTAAAACCGGCGCTAAACTCGCGTCTAACGGTAGTTTTGTATGTTTTGAGCCTAAAATATGCCAACAGTTTGACGTAATTCATTATTTATCCTCCGCGACGTGAAGTTTTTTGGTTAAAAAGTTACGCCCACGCTCTGTGATGGTGGCGAGATTAAAGTTTAAATTTGAAATTAGCGAGCTTACTTCGTTCATTGATAGACTTTTAATTCGTTATACAAGCTGTCGCGCTCGACCGGGATAAGCCCCGCGGTTTGTATCATCTCGATAAAATCGCTTTTAGCTTGACCTTTTTTAGACGCCGCGCCCGCCGCGCTTTGGATGCTTTCGTTTTCTATCGTGCCGTCTACGTCGTCCGCGCCAAACTCTTGCGCGACCATGGCGAGATTGAGAGTCGAGGTCGCCCAGTAAGCCTTGATGTGAGGCACGTTGTCTAGCATTATGCGGCTAATAGCGATGGTTTTTAGGATTTCTTGCGAGCCTAAAATTCCCTCTACGTTTAGCAAATTGTTTTCGCGCTGAAACACGAGCGGGATAAAGGCGTTAAATCCTCCGCCGTTCCCGCGCGCGCGCGAGCGGTCTTGCAAATCTCTTATGCGAATCATATGGTCTATGCGGTGCGCGCGGCTTTCTATATGGCCAAATAGCATCGTCGCGTTGCTTTGACGGCCTTTGCCGTGCCAAATATCGTGGATTTTGAGCCAGTTTTCGCTACTTACTTTGCCTTTGCAGATTTGCTCTCTCACGCCTTCGTCGAATATCTCCGCGCCGCCTCCTGGCATAGAATCTACGCCGTAGGCTATCATTTTGTCTATCGTTTCTTCATATTCTAGTCCGAATTTGCGCTTTATGTAGTCGATTTCAGCCGCGGTCATGGCTTTGACGTGCAAAAACGGATATTTCTCTTTTATCATTTTAAAAATTTCTAAATACCATTGCCAAGTCACGGTTGGGTTGTGGGAAGAGACGATGTGGATTTCTTTGGTGCCGCGCTTTACTGTATCGTCCACGATTTTCATGATTTCTTCGTGGCTCATCGTGTAGGCGCCATCATTGCGCCTGTGAGCCGAAAACGCGCAGAATTTGCAGGTGTCCGCGCAGAGATTTGTGGGATTTATGTGGCGGTTTGAGTTAAAATACACTTTTTTGCCGTTCTTTGCTTGGCGGATAGCGTCCGCGTATTTGGCTAGTTCAAAAAGATCCAAATCCCACAGAGCGACGCCTTCGTCGTAATTTAGGCGTTCGCCACTATTTAGTTTTTCTGTCAAATTCATGCCAAATTCCCTTTAAAATTCAGGCTTTAATTATACGCCAAAGCGACTTAAAAAAGGTTTTTTTTTAGATTTTTTTGCTAAAATTGCGCTTTTATGGAGAAAAAATGAGATATAAACGTTCAAATTTGAATCGTCCAGAAGACGCCAACGCCGCCCTTAGCGCCGCTAGAGAGCAGGTGCGAAAAGTGCGCGAGGGTCTTAGGGAACAGTTTTTGCGCCTTGGGGGGCGAAATTTCGGGGCCTATCAGAGTAGGGAAATCGACGGATTTTTCGCCACGGCGTGGGCGGCGGTCAAATTTGAATATTTCGGCGATTTCGAGCCTAGCGACGAGCAAATTCCGATTTGCGTGCTTGCTTTGGGAAGCTACGCGTTTAACGAGATAAATTTTAATTCAAAAGTCGATTTTGCCGTAATCTACAAGGATTTGCCGGGCTTTAACGCCGCTAAGATTGCTCGCGCTTTCGTTTCTTTCACGCGCGAAATGGGAATCGACGTAAATCCCCAAATTTACGAGCTTTCGGGGTTATTTTTGCGTGCAAAAGACGACAACGAGCTCAAAGCGCTTTTTGGACAAATTCGCTTTGTCTGCGCCTCAAAAAAGCTCTACAAAGCCGCCAAAGACGAAATCGCACGAGTCAGAGAATACGAAAAAGAGAAATTTTTCGCTTATCATTTGGGCAAGCTTGCGCCGTTTGACGAGGTTTTACCGCTTTCGCAACGCCCAAATTTGAAAACCGGCTACGGCGGATTTTACGATTTTAAACGCGTTTTTTGGCTGCTCAACGCCCTTGGAGGAAATCCCCGCGAGCGCACTTTAAAATGGCTTGGCGAAAAGCAAAGTAGCGAGTTTAATTTGGCGGCGGATTTCATCAGCTCGCTTCGCACCGCGCTTGGCGCGAGCGGCGGAGACGAGACGCTAGAAGCCGGCTTCCTAGCTCCCGCAACCGCGCTTATGCAAACCAAGGAAAAACGCTCTCTAAATCCCGAAATTCTTACTCTTAGTAAAACTCTCGCCGCGATGAAAAAAATCGCTCTATACTCGCGCTATGTCGCTAGAAGCGAGTTTTCGGCGATGTTTAATTCAAATTTGAGTTTTTTGGAGCGTAAAATCGCAAAAAACGGCGCGTTTTACGTCGTGGAAAGCGCGGTGAGAACGCCGCTTCACGCACCTGCTTTGTCTATTTCAAATTTGATTTCAAATTTGAACGCTTTGCCCGATGTTCCTCTTAAATTTGCGGTCGAGGCGGTCGTTTTTATCCAAAAAACCGCGCCCGAAAAATCCGCCGTAGAGCGCGTTTTGCCCGCGTTTAAAAGGTTACTTTACCGCGAGCATTCGCATGGCGTTTTAAAGGCGTTGCTTGATAGCGAGCTACTTTTCGAGCTAGTTCGTCCTCTAGCGCCAATCAAACATCTAGCCGCCCCGCGTCTGCCGCTACCCAGCGACGAGTTTAGCGTGGATTGTGTTTTTCGCGCCGAAAATACGGGGGATAAATTCGCCCTAAAACTTTGGCGCGACCTTTGCGCGGAGGGTAGAGCGTGCGTGAAACTCGCTTTGCTCATGCACCGTTGCGCCGAAGAAGCGCAAAATTGCGCGAACGTTTTCCGAGCTTACGCCGTCAAACTTGGATTTGCGCCAAATGCCGTGAAAATGGGCGTCGCTATTATCAAAAATCAAGATTTACTTTTTGGACTTGACAAAAGAGAGCTAAATTTGATTTCGCATTTGGGCGACGAGAAATTTTTAGCGCCTTTTTTTGTGTTTTCACGCGCCCTTATGAGCGCTTCAAAAACGCGCGCCGAAGGGCTCGAAGAACTATACAAAAACGCTCTTAACGGTCTAAAAACCGCCAGTCCAAAGAAGCTTGGAGAAGCCGCCAAAAGAGCCAAAAAAGAAGGGCTAATCAAAAAGCAAAAGTCTTTTGCGACCCTTCCCGTCGCCCTTGGTAGCAAAATTTTGGCGATAAAATCAAATTTGATATTCGCAAAATATAGCGCGAGCGAAATTATCAAAATCGCGCTTTGGGCGGAAGGAACGCCAAATATCGCGGTGGAGTGCGAAAACGATGAGGGATTGCTTGTCAAAATCATCTCAAAACGCGGCTGGAATTTAAACCGCGCTTTGGAGAAATTAGCCGGCTTGGATCTCGAATACATGGAGTTTTTCGAGTTATTTGACAATAAATTTTATATTTTGCTCCAATTTAAAAAATCCGCGCCAAAAGGCGAAAATACTCCCGCTTTGCTTGTGGCGGCGCTGTGCGAAAGCGAGCGCGCTAAGCCCCGTAAGTACGATATTTTAGAAGGCGAGTTGACTTGCGATTTTGAATATTCGCCAAGTTATGCTAAAATTACGCTAAACGCGAAGGACGCGCTGGGGTTACTAAGCTCCACGATGGCGGCGTTTGAAGAAGCGGGCTTGCGGGTCGCAAACGCGCGAATTCAGACTATCAAGGGTCGCTCGCGAAATTTGTTTTTAGTCGAGCGCGAAGCGGATTTGGCGTTCAAATTTGAAAAAGTCAAAAAAATCTTAGTAAAGGAATAAAAATGTGCGGAATTGTTGGTTATATCGGTGAAAAAGAGAAAAAAGAAGTCATTTTAAGCGGGCTAAAAGAGCTAGAATATCGCGGCTACGATAGCGCGGGATTTGCGGTGAGCACGGACGGGGATATGAAGTATTTCAAGGCCGTGGGCAAGCTTGAAAACTTAGCCGCAAAAACGCGCGATTTTGCCAGCATGGGCTGGGGCGCGGCGATAGGTCACACTAGATGGGCGACGCACGGCAAACCCACTGAAATCAACGCCCATCCGCATTTAGGCGAATATAGCTTCGTTATTCACAACGGTATTATTGAAAATTATAAAGAAATCAAAGACGAGCTAATAGAGGCGGGAGTGCAGTTCGTAAGCCAAACCGACACCGAGGTCATCGTGCACCTTTTCGAGCGATACAACGCGAGCGAAAAAGACCCGTTTGAAGCCTATAAAAAGACCGTGGCTAGGCTAAAAGGCGCGTTTGCGACGCTACTTGTCACAAAAGCCGCGCCGGGTGAAATATTTTTCGCCAAAAACGCCGCTCCGCTCGTAGTCGCGGTAAGCGGCGAAGAGGTGCTATTTTCTAGCTCGGACGCGCCTCTTATCGGTATGGCAGAGAGTGCTTATTACCTCGAAGACGGCTCGTTTGGTCGCGCTAAAAGAGGAGCGGTGGAAATCTATGACGCTAATTCAAATTTGATTAAGCCAAACTTCGCCCCACTCCCAAAAGACCGCGGTTACGCGCAAAAAGACGGTTATAGATTTTTTATGGAAAAAGAAATCTACGAGCAAAGCAGGGTCATCGGCGAGTGCCTGATGGGGCGCGTCGTCGGCGAGGAAATCCGCCTAGAAGTGAACGACGAGACGTTTAAAGATATCGATGAAATCATTATTTGCGCTTGCGGCACGAGCTACCACGCCGCGCTTGCGGCTAGCTACATTTTCGAGCGCGTGGCAAAAATCCGCACTAGCGTGCAAGTAGCGAGCGAGTTTCGCTATAAAGAGCCGTTTTTAAGCCCTCGCGCGCTCTTTGTCGTCATTTCCCAAAGCGGCGAAACCGCAGACACCCTAGAAGCGCTCAAAATCGCTAAAAACGCGGGGTTAAAGACGCTTGCTGTATGCAACGTAGATAATTCTAGTATCGTTAGGCTTGCGGGCGAGGTCATTCTCACGCGCGCGGGCATAGAAAAGGGCGTGGCGAGCACCAAAGCCTTTGCGACCCAAATCGTGTGCTTATGGATGATCGCGCTTCGCTTGGCTTGCGTGCGAGGAACTATTGGCGCGGACGAGCTTTCTCGCGAAATCGCCGCCCTTCGCAATATCCCGAGCGTTGCGAATTTCGAGCCCGCGCTTCAAGAGCGCATATTCCGCCTAGCCAAGCATTACATGCACGGACACGGATTTTTCTTCATCGGGCGCGATATTTTCTATCCGCTCGCACTCGAAGGCGCGCTCAAGCTCAAAGAAATTAGCTATTTGCACGCCGAGGGCTATCCTGCGGGCGAAATGAAACACGGTCCTATCGCGCTAGCCGACGACGGACTCTACGTCATCGCGCTACTTCCCGAGACTTTGCTATACGACAAAACTCGCTCGAACGTCGAGGAATTAGCCGCTAGAGACGCGTTTATCACGGCGATTAGCCCGAGGGAATTCGAGCTCGCGGATGATTTTGTTCGCACGCCAAAATATGACCACCCGATGAGCGAGTTTTTTGCGATGATGGTGGTGTTGCAGTTGCTTGCGTTAGAGGTGGCTTTGAGGCTTGGCAACGACGTGGATATGCCGAGAAACTTAGCAAAATCTGTAACGGTCGAGTAATTCTTGGCTTGCGCTTTTTGGCTATTTTCGGGGAGACTTCGCAAAAATACGCGCGTCGATGGACGAACGAGTTCTATCTAACGCGATTTTTGCTCGCAACCCCGAAAATATAAAAATCGCTTCGCTATATTCAAATTTGAATATCAAATTTAAGAGCGCTTCAAAAAGGCGAAGTATTTGGGATGGGTTTGGCGGCTTTGAAGCGTGAGCGAATGCGCTCGCACCTATCGCGACAGCGCGTTTGAGCGTTTCGCGGTGCGAGCGGGAAAATAAACAAATTTATGCGCCCGTCGCTAGAGTTGCGAACGCGCGCAATCCGCCTTCTGCTTGCAGTTGCGAAGCAAAAAATCGTCCAAAAGACAAGCCGTTAATTTTCTAAAATATTACGTAATAGGCGTTTTCCTAGTTCCACGCCCGGCTGATCGTAGGTGTTGATGCCTAGCATCAACCCCGTCGCGCTCGTGAGAAGCTCGAAATAATAAATCAACCAGCCCGCGTGCCAAGCGTCCATTTTATCGATCTCTATCAAATCCACGCTGATATTCTCGCTTAGAAGCGCTTGAGCTGTGGCGCGAGCTTGCGCGTTTAGCACATTGCCCATTTTTAGCGTGTTGGTAAAATCCGTAGTTTCAAGTCCCCCAAGACTCATTTTTGGAACTGTCAAATCGCTGCCGTGGTCTCGCAAAGTAATAAACGTGACGGTTTTGTCCTTGACGCCTTCCATGATGAGCTGCAAAAACGAGTGTTGATCTTTGCTACCCACAAGCCCTACCGGAGTGAGACCCACGCGCTTATAACCGCGCTTTTTGCCTAGGCTTTCCGCCCAAAGTTGCACGTACCAATCGTTAAAAGACGCGAACCTAGTCGAATAGCTAAAAAGCACGTTTATGCGAGCGTTTGGGTGGGTGGCGTAGTGGTAAGCTTTTTGCAAAATCCCCTCGTCGCCATCGTCGATGAATTGCTTTTTGCACGCCGCCGCACCCGCGAGCAAGCCCGCGATATCCGCGCCCGCAAGTCCTAGCGGAACAAGCCCGATGGCCGAGAGCACGCTAAAGCGTCCGCCCACGTTTTTTGGGATATTAAACACGCTCGCGCCCACGCTACGCGCAAAGTTTTCGAGTTTGCTCTCTGGGTCGGTGACGACGATAAATCGCTCCCAGCCGTCGTTTTTCAAATTTGAATCGAAGCGTGCGAGTAAATATTTGAAAATGCTAATCGTCTCGATAGTCGTGCCCGATTTGCTCGAAATCACGAAAATCGTCTCGTCAAACTCGAGCCCCGCAAGTCGCGTTTCTATCATATACGGGTCTAGGTTATCGAGGAAAATCAAATTTGATTTCAAATTTGAACCGGCGTGATTTTCGCCCAGCATTTCGTAGAGGGCTTTGACGCCAAGCGAGCTACCGCCCACGCCTACTAGAACGATGTTTGCGGCTTTTTTTATGGGGAGAGTGGCAAGATTTGCGGCTACTTCTTCGCCGAAGCGCGGCAAATGATAATAACCTATATTTTCGCCAGAAAATTCTTCGTTCATGCGCCTTGCGTAGGCGTTGATATTTTCAGTGCTGGCAAGTTCAAATTTGAGTTCGTTTTTTACCATCGCGCGTCCTTATCTGTGGTCGTAAAAAAAGTTTGTCGCCTCGACAAAGCCTTCTATGCTACCACAATCAAACCTTCGACCCTTGAACTTGTAGGCGAGCACCATGCCGTTTTTGGCTTGGCGCAAAAGCGCGTCGGTGATTTGCACCTCGCCGTTTTTGCCCGCCGGAGTGGTTTTTATGATTTCAAAGATGTCCGGCGTGAGCACGTAGCGACCGATGATAGCGAGGTTTGTGGGGGCTTCGGCGGGCTCGGGTTTTTCGATCATGTCGCTTACCATGACGAGATCATCTTCGACGTATTTTCCCGCGACGACGCCGTAATTTTTGATGGATTCGTCATTTACTTCCATCACGGCGACGATGGAGCATCGGTATTTTTCATAAATTTTGACCATTTGACTCATTACGTTTTCGCCTTCTTCGTTGATGCAAAGATCGTCGGCTAGTATCACGCCAAACGCCTCGTCTCCGACGAGATTTCGTCCGGTGTAAATCGCGTCGCCTAGCCCTCTCATAGCGCTTTGGCGGGTGAAGCTAAAATTGCAAGCGTCCATGAGCTCTCGAATTTCGGTGAGCAAATATTCTTTTTTTGTGCCTTTGATTTCGTTTTCAAGCTCGTAGCTGATATCAAAATAATCTTCCAGCGCGCGTTTGCCTCGCCCCGTCACAAACGCCATGTTTTTCATACCCGCCTCGCGCGCCTCGTCGACGCCGTAGTGGATAAGCGGTTTAGTTAGGATTGGGAGCATTTCTTTTGGCAGACTTTTGGTAGCCGGTAAGAACCGCGTGCCGTATCCCGCGGCGGGGAAAAGACAAGTTTTTAGCATAATTTTCCTTATTCAAATTTGAACGTAATTTTAGCCAGAATTCTTTAAATTTAGCCAAAATTCGCTAAAATCCCGCCATGCAAACTTTAAATTGTGAGTCTGGCGCCGAGCTCGAGGTCAAAAAATCAAAATTCATCGCCGTGATTTGCCCGTTCGCGGACTTTGAGCGCGTGCATTCAAATTTGAAAGAAAAACATCCTAAAGCGGCGCATATCGCGTGGGCGTGGCGGAAATTTGGGGATTTTAATCAACTCGCCGAAAACTCTAGCGACGACGGCGAACCCAAAGGTAGCGCGGGCGCGCCGATTTTGGACGTGATGAGGGGCGCGGAGCTTGTGGAAGCCGCCATCTTTGTCGTGCGCTATTTTGGCGGGATTAAGCTTGGCGTGGGCGGACTCGTTAGAGCCTACGGGGGAGCCGCGAATCTTGCTATAAACGCCGCCGAGCTAATCAAATTTGAGTTCAAATTTGATTGCGCGTTTTTCGTGCCGTTTGCCTTGCTCGCGCGCTTTGAGCATTATTTTGAGAGTTCAAATTTGAAAGCCTCAAGCAAGGAATTTGGCGCGGAGGGTTGCGAAATCCGCTTAGCCCTCACGAAAGACGAAGAGACGGCTCTTAGGGACTTTGCGAGCGCGTTCGCGGGCGGCGGCTTTCGCTTTTTAGCGTAATTTTAGTAAATTTAGAGTAGAATAAGCGAGCTAAATTTTTAAGGAAAATCATGGCAGAAGATATTTTCGATCAAGATATTAAATCAATCGACGTAGAAGACTCGATAAAAACGAGCTATTTGGACTATTCTATGAGCGTCATCATCGGTCGCGCGCTCCCTGACGCGAGAGACGGCCTAAAACCGGTGCATAGGCGCATTCTTTACGCGATGAATAAGCTTGGCGTGGGTTCAAAGAGCAAACACGTCAAATCGGCTCGCATCGTGGGCGACGTTATCGGTAAATACCACCCGCACGGCGATACGGCGGTTTACGACGCACTCGTGCG
Organism: uncultured Campylobacter sp.; assembly: GCA_900319915.1. Classification (GTDB taxonomy): domain Bacteria; phylum Campylobacterota; class Campylobacteria; order Campylobacterales; family Campylobacteraceae; genus Campylobacter. Next base: position 4,648 of record ONQI01000160.1, on the reverse strand, counting down.
CATGGCGCAAGATTTTTCTATGCGTATCCCGGCAGTCGACGGTCAAGGAAACTTCGGTAACGTCGATGGAGATAGCGCCGCGGCGATGAGGTATACAGAAGCTAGGATGACCACCTTGGCTGAAGAACTCCTCAAAGATCTTGAAAAAGAAACCGTGGATTTTACGCCAAACTACGACGGCAGTCTCGAAGAACCAGACGTCCTTCCATCTCGCGTGCCAAACCTTTTGCTTAACGGCTCTAGCGGCATCGCCGTGGGTATGGCGACAAATATCCCGCCGCATAGTCTCGACGAGCTAGTAGACGGACTTCTTGTGCTTCTTGACGACAAAGAAGCAAGCCTGGAGCAAATCATGGAATGCATAAAGGGTCCGGATTTTCCAACAGGCGGCATAATATATGGCAAAAAGGGCATTTTGGAGGCATACCGCACGGGTCGCGGTCGCATTCGCCTAAGGGCCAAAACTCATATCGAAAAAAAGCCTAATAAAGACGTTATCGTAGTAGACGAGCTTCCATATCAAGTCAATAAAGCCAAGCTCCACGCCGACATCGCCGAACTCGTCAAAGAAAAAATGATAGAAGGTATCAGCGAGATCCGCGACGAGAGCGATATGGACGGTATGCGCCTCGTCATCGAGCTAAAACGCGACGCGATGAGCGAAATCGTGCTAAACAACCTCTTTAAATCTACGCAAATGGAAGTTACGTTTGGCATTATTATGCTTGCGATTAACAACAAAGAGCCAAAAGTATTCAATCTCATGGAACTTTTGCAACTTTTCTTGTCGCATCGCAAAACGGTTATCATTCGTCGCACGATTTTCGAGCTTCAAAAAGCCCGCGCGAGAGCCCACATCTTAGAAGGTCTCCAAATCGCGTTAAACAATATCGACGAGGTGGTAAATCTCATCAAAACAAGCCCGGACGTAGAGAGCGCCAGAGCGGGGCTAATGAGCCGTTTTGGACTTAGCGAGCTTCAAAGCAACGCTATTTTGGATATGCGTCTAAGCAAACTCACGGGGCTTGAGCGAGAAAAACTAGAAGCCGAGCTAAACGAACTCCTCGCGCTCATTAAAGAACTTGACGCAATACTAAAAAGCGAAGAAAAAATCGAACAAATCATTCGCGAGGAACTCCTTGAGGTCAAAGCCAAATTTAAATGCCCGCGTATTACGGAAATCGTGGACGATTATGACGATATTGACGTCGAAGACCTCATTCCAAACGAAAATATGGTCGTTACCATCACTCACCGCGGCTATATCAAGCGCGTGCCAAGCAAGAGCTATGAAAAACAAAAACGCGGCGGCAAGGGCAAAGTGGCCGTAACCACCTATGACGACGACTTCATCGAGAGTTTCTTTACTTGTATGAGCCACGACACGCTTATGTTTGTCACAGACCGCGGACAGCTCTATTGGCTCAAAGTCTACAAGATACCGGAGGGCAGCCGTACCGCCAAAGGTAAAGCCGTGGTCAATCTCATACAGCTCCAACCGGATGAAAAAATCAAGGCGATTATCCCTACCACAGACTTTGACGATAGTAAATCGCTCGCGTTTTTCACCAAAAACGGCATTGTTAAGCGCACAAATCTTAGCGAGTTCAAAAACATTCGCTCAATCGGCGTAAAAGCCATCAATCTCGATGACGACGATGAGCTTGTTACCGCTCTTATCGCTAGCAATACCGCAGAAGACCTCATGCTTTTTGTCGTTACCAAAAAAGGTATGTGTATCAAATTTAATATGTCCGACGCTCGCGAAATCGGTCGTGTTAGTCGCGGCGTAACGGCTGTTCGCTTCAAAGAAGAAGGCGACGAAGTTATCGGTGCGGTCGATATCGCAAGCGACGAGCAAGAAATCCTAAGCGTAAGTCAAAAAGGTATCGGAAAACGCACCGACGCGGGCGAATATCGCTTGCAAAGTAGAGGTGGTAAGGGTGTGATTTGTATGAAGCTCACGCCAAAAACCAAAGACCTAGTCGGCGTTGTGATCGTGGACGAAAATATGGATCTAATGGCACTCACGTCAAGCGGTAAAATGATACGCGTCGATATGCAAGCCATCCGAAAAGCCGGCCGCAACACTAGCGGCGTCATCGTGGTAAACGTCGAAAAAGACGACGTCGTCAGCATAGCGCGCTGCCCGAAAGAAGAAAGCGGCGATGACGAGGTAGAAAGCGAAGAGGGGCTTTTGAATTCAAATTTGAACGAAGCGGACAGCGAATCAAATTTGAATACTGATGAGAGCGAAGAGTAATTCAAATTTGGAATGAAAATTGCTTGAAGCAGACCAAAACCATTAGATTTAAGGATTTAAGATGAAAAGAAGTTTACTCTTAGCGATCGTTCTAGGCGCGTTTTTGACAGCGTGCGCCAGCAATCAAAGCACAAGCGCGAAAAGAAAATATTACCAAGATATGACAGCCGGCGAAAAAAGCGAATATCTAGGCGGCATGGGCTACACGCCTGCAGAGGCGGTATTTATCACGGTCGGCGAGGGCGTGCCTCCTGTAGATACCGTTAGCCCCGCGCAAGCCAAAGCTTTAGCTAAACGCGCCGCTATCGCCGACGCACAACGCCAACTTGCCAGCAAACTCTACGGCGTAAAAATCAACGCCAAAGACACAGTCAAAGACGCCATGCTCCGTAGCTCCGTCATCGACGCTCGCGTTTCGGGTCTTATCAAAAACGCCGCGATTACCAAGCAAGACTTCAAAGACGGACTTTACCGCGTTGAAATGGAGCTTAGAATGGGCGTCGATACGTGGCGCGACCTCTTCTCTTACTGATTTTACCGCTATTATTGAGCGGCGAAGAGTATATTTTTTGGGCGAAATATTCGGTGAGCAACCATGTGCTCACCACCCGTCAGGTCGCCATTTCGCCCGCTATGAAAGAAACCAATTCCACTAAATTTTCTTATTTTTGCGACATCGACGATTCCGTGCGCGAGGGTGAGAGCAAAACCGAATTTCTAAACCGCCACGCCGAAGACCTCGCCGAGTGCTTTGAAGGCTCGCAAATTCGTGTTTTGGACGCCACCCGCCACGACGACTTGCAAATAAACTCAAAAACCAACATTACCTACGTTCCTATTCGTTTTATAGCGGATTTTAAGGATTTTGGCGTTACAATCAAAAAAATTAGAGAAGGCGAAGAATGAACGTAGTCATCGTAGAAGACGACATCAATATGCGCAAATCGCTCGAGTTCGCGCTGGGCGATTACGACGAGTTTAAGGTCAAATGCTTCAAATCCGCGCTCGACGCGCTCAAAAAAATGCCCGCGGACACCGATATTATCGTCACCGATATCAATATGCCCGGGCTTGACGGGTTGGATTTTATTCGCGAACTAAACGGGCGATATGATGTCATCATTATGACCGGCAACGCGACGCTAAACCGCGCCATAGAGAGCGTTAGGTTGGGCGTGCGCGATTTTCTCACCAAGCCATTTGAAATCGAAACTCTCGTTACCGCCATTCGCCGCGTGAAAGAACTTCGCGAAAAAACGGCGGCTAATTCAAATTTGAACGTTGAAAACGCGAGCGGTGGAGATTCAAATTTGAATAATATTTCAAATTTGAACGGTGATTTTATAGCGACTTCGCCAGCCCTCGCCAAATCCCTCGCAATCGCGCGCAAAGCCGCTCCCACAGACGTTAGCGTGATGATAATGGGCGAAAGCGGCGTGGGAAAGGAACTTTTCGCGCGTTTTATCCACGAAAACTCTCGCCGCAAGGACGCGCCGTTTTTGGCTATCAATATGGCGGCAATCCCGGAAAACCTGCTAGAAAGCGAACTCTACGGCTACGAAAAAGGCGCGTTTACCGACGCGACCGCGACGAAAAAGGGGCTTTTCGAGCTAGCGAGCGGCGGCACGCTATTTTTAGATGAAATCGGCGAAATGCCAGTGAGCCTGCAAGCCAAACTGCTCCGCGCTATCCAAGAGCGCGAAATCGTGCGCGTGGGCGGCTCCAAGCCCATCAAAATCGACGTTCGCTTAGTCTCCGCGACCAACGCCGATATGGACGCCAAAATCCGCGCCGGGGAGTTTCGCGAAGACCTCTTTTACCGCCTAAACACCGTGCCGCTCTTCGTCGCGCCCCTACGCGAACGCAAGGACGAGATTATGGGTATCGCGGAGGCGACTCTTGCTCGTGTTTGCGCTCAGTATAATCTCGGCGAGAAAACCTTCTCAAAAGAAGCCGTGGCCGAGCTTACGGGCTATGATTATCCGGGAAATATCCGCGAACTTATCAGCATAGTAGAGCGTGCGGCGATACTTAGCGAGGGTGCTAAAATTACGCCCGAAGACTTATTTATTTATTCGAGGAAATAATGGAAATCAGGCGCAAAGATAGGATTTTGGACGCGGAAGCAGCGGCGGAACTGCTAGAACGCGCCGAGTGGGGCGTGCTCTCGACCGCGAGTGTGGAGGGCGAGCCCTACGGCGTTCCGCTTAATTTTGTGTGGGTGCGGGATAATTCAAATTTGAACGGCGTTTTGTATTTTCACTGCGCTCTAGAGGGGCACAAACTTTCAAATTTGAAAGCAAACCCGAGGGCGAGTTTTTGCGTCGTGGGTGATGTGGAGCTACTGCCCGCCAAATTTAGCACGAAATATAAATCCGTAATCGC
>ONQI01000003.1 GCA_900319915.1 uncultured Campylobacter sp. | reverse complement strand
GAAATATAAATCCGTAATCGCGTTAGGGCGCGTGAGCGCGGTAGAGGACGTTGGCGAATTCTCGCGCGCTTACGAAGCCCTGCTAGCCAAACTCGACCCAGCGCACCTAGCCGAAGGGCTAGAATACGTCCGCAAAGCGGGAGCGCGCACCCATATTTTGCGCTTTGATATCGACGAAATCACCGCCAAAGGCCGCGTGAAATAATTCAAATTTGAAGCGGGTCATTCCCGCTTCGCTTTTTCAAATTCAAATTTGAATTCTCGCCGCCAAATAAGCCCAAAATAAGCAAAACTTCGCTATAATCCTCATTTCCATTTCACATACGTCAATCCTTATTTAGTGCGGCGAGACCGTCGTCAAGGGGCGTAGAGGAAAACTAAATTTTAAGGAGCTACTCATGGTTACTATGAGAGATTTGTTGGAATGCGGTGTGCACTTCGGTCACCAAACTAGACGCTGGAACCCTAAGATGAAAAAATTCATCTTCGGCGAACGCAAAGGCATCTATATCATCGACCTTCAAAAGACTATCCGCTATTTCAGATACACTTACAACATCGTTCGCGACGCGGCCGCAGAGGGCAAGACAGTTCTATTCGTCGGCACCAAAAAACAAGCCGTCGCCGCTATCAAAGAATATGCTGAAAAATGCGGCATGCCATACGTCAATCACCGCTGGCTAGGCGGTATGATGACCAACTTTGGCACCATCAAACAATCAATCCGCAAACTCGAAGTCATCGAGGCTATGGAAGAAGACGGTTCTATCAATCTTCTTACCAAAAAAGAAGCCCTTATGCTTCGCCGCAAAAAAGAAAAACTACTAGACACCCTAGGCGGTATCAGAAATATGAAAAACCTACCCGATATGATTTTTGTCGTAGATACCGTCAAAGAAAAAATTGCCGTCGCAGAGGCTAACAAACTTCGCCTTCCAGTCGTCGCTCCAGTTGACACAAACTGCGATCCTGATTTGATTACTTATCCAATCCCTGGCAATGACGACGCGATTCGTAGCGTTCAACTCTTCTGCCAAGAAATGGCGGAGGCTATCAACGAAGGTAAAGCACTACGCGACCAAGACGCGGACGCCGAGGTTAGCGAAACTGAAACCGTCAGCGACGCCGAAAAAGAAGAGGTCGTAGCAGAGGCTATGGGCGAAGGCGAAGAGGACTAATCATGGAAATCACCGCAGGAATGGTAAAAGAGCTCCGCGAAAGCACCGGAGCGGGTATGATGGATTGCAAAAAAGCTTTGCAAGAAGCCGAGGGCGATATGGAAAAAGCCGTTGATATTTTGCGCGAAAAAGGTCTAGGCAAAGCGGCAAAAAAAGCCGATCGTCTAGCCGCCGAGGGTCTCGTAAGCGTCCAAGTAAGCGAGGATGGCAAGACTGCTACTATCAGTGAAATCAATTCCGAAACCGACTTTGTCGCTAAAAATCAAAATTTCGTCGACCTAGTCGCGGCGACTACCGCTCATATCCAAAGCAAGGGCATCGCAACTCACGAAGAACTTCAAGAAAGCGTCATCGACGGTGTCAAATTTGAAGAATACTTCAAATCTCAAATCGCCAAAACCGGCGAGAACCTTGTCGTTCGCAGATTTGAGACTATCAAGGCGGGCGCGAACGGCACAGTCGCCGGTTATCTCCACTCAAACGGTCGCGTCGGCGTTATCATCGCCGCGGCTTGCGACAGCGAAAAGACAGCCGAGGGCGCCAAAGACTTCATCCGCAACCTTTGTATGCACGCGGCCGCTATGAAACCGCAAGTCATCAGCTATGAAGAGTTTGACCGCGACTTCATCGAAAAAGAAGTCCTAGCTCTAAAAGGCGAACTCGAAAAAGAAAACGAAGAGCTTCACCGCCTTGGCAAGCCTCTTCACAAAATCCCTGAGTTCGGTTCTCGTGCGCAAATCACAGACGCCGTTCTAGCCGCCGAGACAGAAAAACTTAAAGACGAGCTTCGCAAACAAAACAAACCTGAAAAAATTTGGGACAAAATTTTGCCGGGTCAAATCGACAGATTTATCGCCGACAACACTCAAATCGACCAACGCTACACTTTGCTAGGTCAATTCTTCGTCATGGACGATAAAAAAACCATCGCTCAAGCTATTGAAGACGAGGCTAAGAGATTAGGCGGCAAAATCGACATCGTCAAATACGTCCGTTTCGAAGTCGGCGAGGGTCTCGAGAAAAAAAGCGAGGATTTCGCAGCAGAAGTCGCCGCTCAAATGGCATAATTATGCTTCGCGCTCTAAATCTCGCCCACAAATTTGATTATACGCTTTTTTCCGGGCTTGATTTAGAGGTCGCGCCGGCTACTACCACGGCTATTACGGGCGTGAGTGGTAGCGGCAAATCCACTATTCTTCATATTCTTTGCACTCTTCTTCGTCCTAGCCACGGCGAGGTATTTTACGAGGGCAAATCTATCTATAGCCTTAGCGAGCGTGAACTTTTGCGTATTCGTAGGTTAGATTTTGGCATTATTTTTCAGGCGCATTATCTTTTTAAGGGCTTTAACGCTTACGAAAATATCGAGCTCGCGACTGTGTTAAGCGGCAAAGCGATAGATATCGCGCTTATGCAAAAACTAAAAATCGACCACGTCATGCGCCACAAAATCGGCGAACTTAGCGGCGGGCAACAACAGCGCGTCAGCATAGCTCGCGTCCTTGCCAAACGCCCCAAAATTATTTTCGCGGACGAGCCAACGGGCAATCTTGACAAGGGCACCGCGAGCGAAGTTATGGACGTGATTTTCGACTACGTCCGCGCGGAGAACGCGGCTCTCGTGCTTGTCACACACGACGACGACCTAGCGCAAAAATGCGATTTCAAATTTAAACTAGATAATAAAAAACTTATTCAAATTTGAAATTTTAAGCGGCTTATCTTTTTCGCGCTTTTTGCGCTCGCTTTACGTTTTCTCGTGCTTGATGATTTTAGTATTCTATTCACGCGCAAGTCGCGTTCGCGAGCACAAAAATCATCGAAAAATCTTTCGCCGCGAGAGCGCTTCCGTAGTTCAAATTTAAACCAAATTTTTCAAATTTGAATTAAAGCCAAAAAGTGCTAAAATGCCCTCCAAATTTGAAATTAAAAAGCGAGAATATGGAATTCATCAACTACCTCGGTCAAGGCAACGTCGTCGCGTTCTTCCTCCTACTCGTTCGCACGTCCGCGCTTATGGTCTTTTTTCCGTTTTTTTCGCACGCTCAGATTCCCGAGACCGTGAAAATGGCGGTTTCTCTCATGCTCGCGATTTTTCTTTTCCCTCTCGTGCCCCCGCTAGATGTTTCAAATTTGAACGTAGAATATCTTGTGTTAGAAATCCTCGCCGAGTTGCTTTTTGGATTGTGCGCGGGCGCGTTGCTTATGCTTGTTTTTGCGATGTTACAGCTAGCCGGCGAGCAGATTTCGATGATTATGGGATTTTCGATGGCGACTGTGATGGATCCACAAAGCGGCATTAATAGCCCGCTCATCTCAAACGTCCTCTCGCTCATCGTCTTGACGGCATTTCTCATGTTTGACGGCCATCACCTCATACTCGCTTTTCTCGCGCATTCGGTTACGCTACTGCCGCTTGGGGGGTTTTACCCTAGTGAAAACCTTTTGCGCTACGTGATGAAGGGCGTTGCGAATATGTTTATGTTTGGCTTTATTCTCTCGTTTCCTATCGTCGCGCTTTCGCTTTTAGCTGATTTTATTTTTGGTATGTTGATGAAAACCATGCCTCAATTCAACCTCCTAGTCGTGGGCTTTCCTATCAAAATCACGGTCGCGTTTGTGGTGCTTATGGCGGTGATTTCGGCGATTATCAAGCTATTTACGACCCTTATTACGCGCGTTTTAAACGATTTGCCAAGTTTATTTTTCTGAAATAAAGCGTAAAATAATGAAAAATAGCGTAAAATAACGAAAAATATTCTAAGGAAAAAAGATGAAAGTCGTTTTGCTCAATGACAATCCGGCGGTCTCACGCCTTGTGAAGTTAAGTTTTGCCAAAATGGGCTACGAGCTCGACGAATTCGCGAGTGCGCAGGAGGCGACGCAGACTTACGATTTGGTTATTTGCGATAGCGACGTGCTCGATGAAAGTGCGGATTATTCGCAGTTTGCGCCGCGCTCGCTTTTTTTGATTCCTAGAAATTACGCGGGCAAGCGCGAGGGTCGAAACGTGCTTGAAAAACCTTTTTTGCCGACGGATTTCATCGGTTTGGTGGAGAAAATCATGCGCGGCGATGATAGCGCAAAAGATGAAATGACGGTGATAGAAGAGGATGGCGAGACTTTTACGGATTTGGATTCAAATTTGAATGTGGAAACGCCGCTCGAAGTCGACGAAACGCCCGAAGAACTCGGTGAAAGCGAACCAAAAAACGAATCCGCAGAACTCGAAATCCCGGAAATCGAAGAACTCGAAGAAGTAAAAATTACCGATAAAAATCCCGAACTAGACGTGTTAAACGTCGCTATGAACGAGCTAGAAACCAAAGAGGACTTTGCCGAACTCCCCGAAATGGAAATGCCCGAGGATTTGCCGAGCGAAGACGCGCATACCGAAGAAGCCGAATTAGAAGACGAAATGAATATAGACGAAAATCTAGTCGCGGTAGAGGATGGCGAGGAGAGCGAAGAAGAACGCGAAGAACGGCTAAATAACAAAGAAGCCGAACTTAGCGAGCTTAGCGCGATGATAGACGAAATCGATAGCAACGAAGCCACCGCGAGCGTAGAAACCGCAGAAAGCGCGAGCGTGGAAGAGGCTGTGGGAGGCGCGGCAGACGAGCTTGCGGAGGATTTGGAAGAATCTAAAATCAACGAAGAAATGCTAGAAGTCGGCGAGAATAATTCAAATTTGAATGAAGAAGAAATCCTTAGCGAAGACGTAACGTCAAGCGAAGAAGCGGTCGAAGAAACCCGGGAAGATTCGAATTTGGACGAAGAAATTCCTAGCGAAGAAGTCTCCGGGGAGCCGGCGCAAACCATAGAGGAAGAAGCGCAAGCTGAGGAGATTGCTGAGGAAGAGGTTGCCGAAGAGTTGCCAAGCGAGGAAGAAATTACAAGCGAGGAAGTCGCCGAGAAAGAAATCCCTAGCGAAGAAATAGCTGAAGTTGAGCCGCAAGTGGACGATTCAAATTTGAATGAAGAAACCTCTAGCGAAGAAGAGCCAAACGAAAGCTCCGATCTAGATAGCATAAGCGAGACTGAAGTGATGGGGGCTTTGGGCGAGGAAGTGCCAGAAGAGTTCAAGGTCGCCGAGGAAACCGCGGATTCAAATTTGAACGGAGTCGCCGCCGGAGACGAGGCGACCCAATCAAATTTGGAGGACGAGCTCAAATCTCAAATCGCGCAAGAAGTTAGCGACAAAATCACCGCCGCGCTTAGCGAGGGCGCGCTAAAAGACGTGTTAAAGACCATGAATATCAAGATAAACGTGAGCTTTGAGGATAAATGATGGGTGGTCAAATTCTTCTAGTCAGCGGTCCTAGCGGTAGCGGTAAGAGCACGCTTCTATCGCGTTTGCTCGCCGATTTTGCCGAGGAAACCTATTTTTCGATTTCGTCGACCACTCGCGCCATTCGCGAGGGTGAAAAAGAGGGCGTGAACTACTACTACGTCAGCGAAAAAGAGTTCAAAAAAGGCATAGACGAGGGACAGTTTTTAGAGTGGGCCTGTGTGCACAACAATTACTACGGTACGCCCATCGCGCCCGCTCTTGCCGCGCTAGAAGAAGGCAAAATCGCGATTTTCGACATCGACGTGCAGGGATTTCATTTGGCGCGAAAAAAGTTTGCGAACTTCATAACTTCGGTGTTTCTCACCGCTCCTTCTCGCGAGGAACTTCGCGCGAGACTGCAAAAAAGGGGTACGGATAGCGCGGAAGTTATCGAAAATCGTCTTTTTAACGCCGCCGTGGAAATGGAACACCTAAAAGAATACGACTATGTCATCGTTAATGACGACCTCGAGCGCGCTTACGAGAGCCTTCGCGGGATTTTTGTCTCGATGAAATCGCGCGCCGCGTTTTCAAATTTGAACGCGCTCGCGGCAAATTGGAATATAAAAATTTAATCTTAGAATAAGGAGAAAAAATGGGAACAATGAGTATGGGACACTGGCTGATAGTTTTGGCCATCGTGGTGTTGCTTTTCGGAGCCAAAAAAATCCCCGAGCTTGCAAAAGGCGTAGGCAAGGGCATTAAATCGTTCAAGAAAGAAATGGAAGACGAAACTCCGGTAGAAAAAATCGAAGAAACCACCGCCAAAAAAGCGGACGAAAAAATCCAAGAAACCGCGAAGAACGCTTAATGAAAAGTAAGGTTAGAGCGGAGCTAGAAGGCGTTTTGGGCGCGGATTTCGCGCTCGAAAAACCAAAAGACAAAAATCTCGCGCATTATGCGACTCCCGCGGCGTTCGGGCTAGCCAAAACACTTCGTAAAGCCCCAAAAATCATCGCCGAAGAACTCGCGACTAAATTTGAAAACAGCGAGCTTTTCGAAGCGAGCGCGGTAAACGGCTATTTAAATTTGAAACTAAAAGGCGCGTTTTTGAATGCCGCGGCGAGCGACGCGCTTGCTGCGGATGCGAAATTTGGCGCGAAAACTCAGGCAAATCCTCAAAAAATTTATATCGAGTATATTAGCGCCAACCCAACGGGCCCTCTTCACATCGGGCATGTGCGCGGCGCCGTGTATGGCGATAGTTTAGCGCGCGTAGGAGCGCATTTGGGGCACGATATTTTCACAGAGTATTACATCAACGACGCGGGCAATCAAATCGACCTTTTGGGCGTTTCGGTTAGCCTTCGCGCGCGTGAAGCGCTCTTTGGCGAGAGCGTCGAGTATCCCGAAAAATACTATCGCGGCGAATATATAGACGAAATCGCAAAAGACGCGCTTGAGAAGTTTGGCAAAGAGATTTTTTACGATGAAAAACGCAACTTGGAGCTTGCAAACTTTGCTAAGGATATCGTCCTAGACGTCATCAAAAAAGACCTCAAAGACGCGAATATCGAGATTGAGAGCTGGGCTAGCGAAAAGTCGTTTTATCCGCAGCTCGAACCCACTATCGAGCGGCTCAAAAAAAGCGGCGAAATGTATGAAAAGGAGGGTTCTGTCTATATCGCTTCCACCAAGCGCGGCGATGACAACGACCGCGTGGTAGTGCGTAGCGACGGTCGTCCGACTTACCTAGCGGGCGACGCGGTATATCACGCGCACAAGTTTGCGCAAGATTTTGACCGCTATATCAACATTTGGGGCGCGGATCACCACGGCTATATCGCCCGCCTCAAAGCGCTCATTCACTTCCTAGGCTACGACGACGAGAAGCTCGAGGTTATACTCATGCAAATGGTGAGCCTGCTCAAAGAGGGCAAGCCTTTTAAAATGAGTAAGCGCGCGGGCACGAGCGTGCTGATGAGCGACATTAACGCTGAAATCGGCGCGGACGCACTTAGGTATATCTTCATATCTAAGGCAAATACGAGCAGCCTCGAGTTTGATATCGACGAGCTCAAAAGACAAGACGCTTCAAATCCGGTATTCTATATCAATTACGCTCACGCGCGCGTTAATCAAATCTTTGCCAAGGCCGGTAAGAGCGTCGCGGACGTCGCGGGCGCGGACATTTCAAATTTGAACGACGACGCCAAAAATCTGCTTTTCGAGGCGCTTACTATGCCCGAGGTTTTAGAAGACGCGTTTAGTTCTCGCCAACTTCATAAAATCGCCGATTACCTCAAATCTCTAAGCGCAAGTTTTCACAAATTTTATAACGAAAATCGCGTCGTTGGAAGCGAAAACGAGGACGCGTTACTCAAACTCTTCGCCGTCGTCGCGCTATCTATCCGCACGGCTCTTTCTTTGCTCGGTATCACTGCAAAAGAGAGAATGGAGCACTGATTCAAATTTGAACCCTTCGGGGTTCGAATTCGACTTTTGTTTTTTGCTATAATACGCCTTTCAAATTTGAAATCCTCTTGTCGTTGTTTCGAGCGAGTGCGAGGGGACACGGCAATCTCGTTTCAAATTTGAAATTAAATTTGAAATAAAGGACTATTTTGCTTTTTAACAGTTTTGAGTTTATATTTTTATTTTTGCCCGTTACTTTCTTTGTGTATTTTTATCTCGCGCATAAGAAATTAACCATCGCCGCCAAAGGCTTTCTAGCCGCCGCTTCGCTCTTCTTTTATTCATACTGGAATATTATTTATCTGCCTCTTATCCTTGGCTCGATTGCCGTGAATTATATTATTGGCACTCGCATTTTGGGGCTTGTGGGTTCAAATTTGGATCTCGCGACCCATAGAAATGGGGGGGGGCAAAGCTCTGATCTAGCCGCCGCTCAAACTAACGCTTCGCAAGGCGCAAATCTCCAAACTTTAAATCAAGCAATTTCAAATTTGAACGACACTTCAAATTTGAACCCCCTCTCGCCTAAATCACCAACCGCTCGCAAAGCCAAAGCCTACTTAATCTCCGGTATCCTCTTCAATGCCCTTTTGCTAGGCTATTTCAAATACACCGACTTTTTTATCGCGAACTTTAACGGTCTATTTGGCGCGGACGTGCCGCTTAGCCATATCGTGTTGCCTATCGGCATTAGCTTTTTTACTTTTACGCAGATTGCATTTCTTGTGGATGCTCACGCCGGCAAAGTGCGCGACCTAAGCCCGCTTAATTATATTCTTTTTGTTACTTACTTCCCGCACCTTCTTGCTGGTCCAATACTACACCACTCGGAGATGATGCCACAGTTCGCTAGCCGCTGGAATATGGCAAAGAACTATAACCATATCGCTATGGGTTTGTTTCTTTTCTCAATGGGCTTATTTAAAAAAGTCATCATAGCAGACCAGTTCGCGGTATGGGCGAACGCAGGGTTTGCCGCTAGCGCAGATCTGAATCTAATAGAAGCTTGGATTACTAGCCTTAGCTATACTATGCAGCTTTATTTTGATTTTTCGGGCTATACCGATATGGCTATCGGCATAAGTCTGATGTTTAATATCAAGCTACCCATTAACTTTAACTCTCCATACAAGGCTACCAGCGTGCAGGACTTTTGGCGCAGATGGCATATCACGCTAAGTCGCTTTTTGAGAGATTACGTTTATATCCCTCTGGGTGGTAATAGACGTGGCAAGGTAAGACTTTATTCAAATTTGATGATAACTTTTCTTGTGGGTGGATTCTGGCACGGAGCCGGCTGGACGTTTGTATTCTGGGGATTTTTGCACGGCGCCGCTCTTATCGTTCATCGCGTTTGGACGCAAGCGGGATTTGTGATGAATAAATATCTCGCTTGGTTTATTACCTTTAACTTTATTAATGTTACTTGGGTGTTTTTTAGAGCGGAAAATATAAATCAAGCGGTTGAAGTGTTAAAGGGGATGATTGGGGTGCACGGAGTTGCTATTCCAGCTAAAATTGAAAGATATTTTTCATTTCTTGGGAGCTTCATTACTCCTTCTGGGGCTTGGCTCGATAATATACGAGCCAGTGGTGCGACTGAAGTATTTTCTATTCTTTTTGTTGGTTTACTCATTACGCTTTTTGCTAAAAACTCAAACGAACTTACCGCTAAATTCAAATTTGAATATAAAGCTCTAATCTTTTCTCTAGTTATGACTCTTTGGGCGATATCCTCATTTAATAAAACTAGTGAATTCTTATATTTTAATTTCTAAAAGGCAAAATAATGAAATCAAAAAAATGGACGAAATTATTTTTGATTGGAGTCTTAATTTCGGTATTTTTATGCGTAGTAGCGGTATTTATTTTTGATCCGTTTGTGCAGTATCATAAACCGTGGTTTGGAAAGGTGGCATACGACTCAAAGTATGAACGGTACTTAATTTCTGGTTTAGCTAAAAATTATGATTACCGAAGTATATGCATCGGCTCTTCAATGACTCGGAGGTTTTTAATTTCGGAACTTGAAAAGGTAATGCAAAAGCCAATAAAATTTACTATGTCTGGGGCTATAGCTCATGAAATTAATTTAGCATTAAACCAAGCTATAAAGTACAACAAAGACATCGAAACTGTGTTAATAGGTTTTGATTTATTTTCCATAAAGGGCGATAAAAATTTAATTGCTATAAATTTTCCCATAAATATGTATAATAATAATCTATTTGATTATTTTCTCAATTTTTATAATATGAAAATTATTATATCGAATTTTACAAAAAGCATTTCCGGCAATAATGTAGTGTTTGACTATGAGCATATGTTTAAAAAAGCATATTTCGATTCAGAACAAGATTTTAATTCTACGAAACTTATTAATAAATGGTATGATGGAAAACAAAATAAAAAGCGGATTGCTTATTTTGGTGATGGTTATAAATTTAAAAATATCAATAGAGCAAAAGAGTCTTTTCAATACAATTATATTTCGCTTATAAAGAATAATCCGCAAATCAAATTCATAATTTTCTACCCTCCATACTCAGTACTAGTTTATAAAGATTGGGAATATATTTCACAACTAGATGAAGTAATTAAATCAAAGAAGTATTTTATGCAAGAATTTGAAAAATATAAAAATACAGAAGTTTATGATTTCCAAGACGATGAGAATATTACGACAAATTTAAATCTATACTTAGACCCAAGTCATTATCACCAAAAAATCAACACTTATATTGCTGAGCGTATCGCTGTTCGCGATCCGAGGTATTTGGTCGATCCCGCGACCTACGACGAGCGGCTCGCGCATTTCAAAAAATACGTAAGCGAGTATAAGACGAAATTTGACGAGGAGTAATTCAAATTTGAAACCCGCCGCAGCGGGCTTTCAAATTTGAAATTATTTCATTGTAGGTTGAATAGCGGAGTTGTCCGCGCCGCCGTTGGCGTTGATTTGCTCGATTTTCTCCCATAGTTTGGCTGCCGCCTGCGCATATCTCTTGGCGCTTACGGAGTCTGGAGCATAAAAGCTCACCGGTCTGCCCGCGTCACCGCCTATGCGAATTGCCGGTTCGATTGGGATTTGCGCGATGACCTCGCAGTTATATCCCGTGGCTAGCGACTGTGCGCCGTCCTTGCCGAATATATCATATTCTTTGCCGCAGCACGGGCAGATGAAGCCGCTCATATTTTCGACGATGCCTGCGACCGGGATATGGAGTTTTTCAAACATATCCATGGCGCGCGCAGAGTCGTCAAGCGCGACTGTTTGCGGGGTGGTGACACATACGCCGGCGGTTACGGGCACGCTTTGGGCTAAGGTGATTTGCGCGTCGCCGGTGCCAGGGGGCATATCGAGGAAGAGCACGTCTAGATCGCTCCACGCGACTTCGTTGAGGAGTTGTTTGATGGCGCTCATTATCATCGCGCCGCGCCACATTAGACCTTGGCCGGCTTCGATGAGCACGCCCATACTCATCATTTCTATGCCGTGCGTGCCGATTGGTTTGATTTGCTTGCCAACGACACTTGGTTGGGTGTTTTCTTCGCCTAGCATGCGAGGGACGTTTGGACCGTAGATATCGGCGTCGAGGAGACCGACTTTTTTGCCCATTTTAGCGAGTGAAATCGCGAGATTTAGAGTCGTGGTGCTCTTGCCTACGCCGCCCTTGCCGCTGCTAATCATCACGAAGTTTTTAATTTGCGGCGCGATATTTTGACCGCTGCGAGAGTTGGATTTTTCCTCTTCGATGTGCGGCGTGCGGATTTCTAGTTCGCGATTCAAATTTAGCGCGGTTATATCGGCGCGAAGTTTGTCCGCGACCTCGGGTTTGTTCGAGACGATTTCGAGCACGATTTTTGGGTCGGTGGCTTTAACAAAACCAAAATCCACCACGCTCTTTTTGAAGCCCGGGTAGACGACAGTTTTTAATTTTTCTAGAATTTCTTCGTTCATTATTTCTCCTTTGGATAATGTTTGCATTCGTTTTTAGCGATTTCGCGGCTGATTTTGTAGGCGCAAAATTTCGGCCCGCACATCGAGCAAAACTCCGCTTCTTTGAATACTTCTTGCGGTAGGCTCTCATCGTGGAGTTCGCGAGCTCGCTCGGGGTCGAAAGATAGCGCGAATTGCGCGTTCCAGTCGAAGTTATATCTCGCGTCGCTCATCGCGTGGTCGCGCTCTATTGCGCCTTTTTTGTGAAGCGCGACGTCGGCTATGTGCGCGGCGATTTTGTGGGCGATGATGCCCTCTCTTACATCTGCGGCGTTTGGAAGACCTAGATGCTCTTTTGGCGTGACATAGCAGAGCATGCTAGCGCCGTGAAACGCCGCCGCCGCGCCCCCTATCGCGCCCGTGATATGATCGTATCCCGCGCCTATGTCGGTAGGAAGGGGGCCGAGCACGTAAAAAGGCGCGTCCGCGCAGAGTCTTTGTTCTTCTTCCATATTAAATTTGATTTGGTCGTAAGGCACGTGGCCGGGGCCTTCTACCATGACTTGCACGTTTTTAGCTTGCGCCTTGCGCGTTAGCTCGCCGAGGACGGCTAGTTCGCTCATTTGCGCCTCATCAGTGGCGTCCGCGAGGCAGCCCGGGCGCAGACTGTCGCCAAGGCTCAAAGCCACGTCGTAGCGCGCGCAAATATCGCAAATCTCGTCGTAAGCATCGTAAAACGGATTTTGCTTATGGTGTTTCATCATCCAGCTAGCCATGAGCGAGCCGCCGCGACTGACTATGCCCATTTTGCGCTTTGATACAAGCGGCATAAACTCTAGCAAAAATCCCGCGTGAATAGTGAAATAATCGACCCCTTGGCGAGCCTGTTTTTCTATGCATTCTAGCATGATTTGGGGTGTTAGATTATCGAGCGTACCGATATCGTGGATAATCTGATATATGGGCACCGTGCCGATAGGAGCGGGGCTGGCGGCGATGATGGCCGTGCGGATAGCGTCTAGATCTCCTCCGGTGCTTAGGTCCATCACCGTATCCGCGCCGTATTTTAGACAAACGGCGAGTTTTTCTAACTCGGCTTCTATGTCGCTAGCAAGCGCGGATGAGCCGATGTTTGCATTGATTTTACAACGCGCCGCGCGACCTATGGCGATAGGTTTCAAATTTGAATGATTAATGTTCGCGGGGATTATCATTT
>ONQI01000078.1 GCA_900319915.1 uncultured Campylobacter sp. | reverse complement strand
TTCCGCGCCTAGCCAGATCGTCGCGCGGTAGACTTTTGGCGTTTTGGCAAGGTAAGCAAAAAGTCTCGTATAGCTCCCAAACGCCACGATGAGCGCGCCGCTAGCGAACGGATCTAGCGTCCCGGAATACCCGGCTTTTTTTTCGCCATATTTTCGTTTTAGGCGACCCAAAAACTGGTTGCTAGATAGACCCGCCGGTTTATTTGCGACAAAAAGGCGATTCATACGACTTTTTCCACGAAGCTTGACATGATTTCTTTGACGTTGCCGCCAAAGTTAATCTTGAGCTTAAATTCGTTTGCCGCGCTCGTTACTTCAGTAACGCGCCCGATGCCAAAAATCTTGTGCTTGACGAGGTCGCCACGCTTAAACTCTTTGGGATTTTCGATGCGAAGAGATCCTTTGACGAGGCCCGCTTCGCTGAGGAAACGCGATTTGTCAAGCTGTGTTTTTTTGCCGCGGTAAAGGCGATTTTTGACGTAGGATAGCGTGAGATCGCTTTTGGCGCGAGTAAAGGCGACGTAGGCTAGGCGGCGTTCTTCTTCTATGTCGTTATCCTCGCCGATGAGCGGAAAAATGCCTTCTTCGAGCCCGATGATGAAAAGATGCTCAAATTCAAGGCCCTTGCTCACGTGCACGCTCATTAGCGAAATAGCGTCCTCGCTGATGCGGTCTTGGTCACTTTGAAGCGTGATGTCGTTGAGGAATTCTTCGAGACTAAACGATGGATTGTTCTCGATTTTGTCTTTGAGCGAGCCGTAAAATTCGTCGATGTTCGCCGCCCGCTCCGCGCCGTCGGGAAGCGCGGAATAATACTCGCGAAGTCCAAATTTACTCTCTAATTTTGCGGCGAAATCCGCCGGCTCTAGCGCGGCTAGTTCGTTCAAATTTGAAACTAGCTCTTGAAGCGCGGTTTCGATTTTTTTGCCCAGCATTCCTTCGTCCATGCCCAAAATCGCGTCGTAGAGCGAACAATTACGCTCAAAGGCGAACTTTTCAAGTTTGCCAAGTCCCACTTTGCCAAGTCCGCGTTTTGGGCGGTTGATGACGCGCGTGAGCGAAAAATCGTCGCGCGGATTTAAAATGAGACGCAAATAACTAATGATGTCCTTGATTTCGGTGCGTTCGTAGAATTTCACGCCGCCTACGATTTTGTAGGGGACGTTTTCGGCGATGAGGCCTTCTTCGAGCCCGCGCGAAAGGGCGTTTATGCGGTAAAGCACGGCGATTTGGTTGGGATTCGCGCCTTTTGCGAGCAGTTCGCGCACTTTTCTTGCGACGCTCGCGGCCTCGCTATCTTCGTCCGTGGACTCTAGTAGTTTGATTTCTTCGCCGTCGCTTTTGGTGCTAACAAGACGCTTGCCAAGGCGCGAGCGGTTGTGGTCGATTAGCTCGTTGGCGGCGTTTAGGATTTGCGGAGTCGAGCGGTAGTTTTCTTCGATTTTGATGATTTTGACGTTTGAAAACTGGTCTTTGAAGTTCAAAATATTTTCGATTCTAGCGCCTCGCCAGCCGTAAATGCTTTGGTCGTCGTCGCCCACGACGGTGAGATTTTCGTGCGTGCGGCAGAGTTTACGAAGGAGCTTGTATTGAAGCTCGTTGGTATCTTGGTACTCGTCTACGGTGATGTATTTGTAACGTTCGCTTATGGTTTTTGCAAGTTCGTCGTTCGCATCTAGGATTTTGTAGGTGAGGGCTAGTAGGTCGTCGAAATCCACTAGATTGTTCGCGGCGAGGTATTCTTCGTAGAGTTTGTAAGCTTTGGCGATTTTTTCGTAGCTATTTCGCGCGAGACCTAGATTCAAATTTGAACTAGCCATCACGTCTTCTACGCTTAGAAGCATATTTTTGTATCGCGAGATTTCGTTGAGAATCAGCGATGCCGGCAGGTTTTTATCAAGGTCGAATTCTTTGATGATTTTTTTGCGATCGTCCATATCGATGATTACGAAAGCATTTTTGCGCCCGAGTTCGCCGATGTACATTTTGAGAAACAGTAAGCCAAATTTGTGAAAAGTGCAGAGTAGGGGATTTGCGCCGCCGCTCAAATTTGAACCTGCGAGCATGGCCAGGGCGCGGCTACGCATTTCGTTGGCGGCCTTGTTCGTGAAAGTGAGAGTGAGCGTGTTAAGAGGGTCTATTCCCACCTCGCCGACAAGGTAGGCTAAGCGCGTGGTGATGGTTTTAGTCTTGCCGCTACCCGCGCCCGCTAAGATGAGCATAGGACCGTCGATATGTGTCGCCGCCTCGCGCTGACTAGGATTTAGGGTGTTTAATAAATTGTTCATGGATTATTTGCTTTCAACATCGCTTTCAAATTTATACGATTATAGCGAAAGTTTGCTTTTAAACTTTTTAATGTGTGAAAAAGTCATTTTTTAAATATAAATTTAGGCTATTCTACTATAATGTTTGGAAGGGAAGAGTTAATTTCAAATTATGGGAGGCTATCATGGTCGGAGATTTCACCAAAATCAGCACCTTTCTTGAAATCGTGAAGCAAAAAAGTTTTTCAAAGGCGTCGAAGTCGTTGAATATTTCCCAGCCCGCTGTTACCTTGCAAATCAAAAAATTAGAAAGTGATTTGCAAACTACTTTGCTTGTGCGTAAGAAAAACGGCGTTTTACTTACTAAGGACGGCGAAAAATTTTTGCAACTTTGCACCAAGCTCGAAGACTCTCTTCTCAAATTTGAAAAACAAGCAAGACACATCAAAGAAGATAAAATCCCATTAGCTCTTGCCGCGTGCGATGTTGCGGCGCAAACAATCGTCCCAAAAATACTCGACAAAATCGCTCAAATCGCGGGAACGGGCGTGGACTTGCGCGCTATATCTCCTGCTGAAGCTAGAGACTGGTTGCTCGCTAGAAAATGCGATTATGCCATCACTAGTGAGGAGATTGACAATAGCCTTTTTTGCTACAAGAAACTTTGCGAATACGAAGTCGTCCTCATATCAAATCGCCCCTGTGACACGCTTAGCGTAAACGACCTTTTGGAGCGCAAGTTTATCAAAGACAAGCGAAACGCGTTTTTGAGACATTTCTTTGATAGATATGGCGCGAGTTACGAAGATTTCCCCGCGACGTATTATTTAGAGGGTGCGCTCGCCTTAAAAGACGCGTTGCTTTACAACGGCGCAGAAGCGTATTTTGCGTTTTTACCGCGCAATCTAGTAGAGGGCGAAATCACCGTGAAAAAGTTGTTTGTCGTGCCTATCAAAAATGTCAAAATAGTCAAAAAAGTTTACGTGATAGGGCTCAGCGAAAATAAGGCGATGGTGGACAAACTCGCCGCAATAGAGATTTGATCTTGTTTTGTTTACAAATAGGCGACGCACGCTTATGAAATCAATTCAAATTTGAGTTTTTTATCTGTTTTTAATGTAGTTTTGGCTAAAATCACAGCCTTATTTGCCTGAGTGGTGGAACTGGTAGACGCGCCAGACTCAAAATCTGGTATGGGTGACCATGTGCCGGTTCGATTCCGGCCTCAGGCACCAGTTATTCATTCCTTAAACTTCACGCACTTTCCTTTTTGTTTTATTTTGTTCGCGCAAAGCTCGATTTTATGGGCGTTTTTGCTTTTGTTTTGGTTTGCCGTAGTTCGCGAACTGTCGCGGAGTTTTACCCACTTTTAGGTATTTTTGACGGATAACTTGGCGGACAAAACAAAACCTTAGCCCGTTTTGTTTGCAAACAAAGCCTTGAGCGACTACGCGGGCGAAGGACTTAATTTAATTAAATTAAGTCCTTCGCCCGCGCCCGCGCCGCTTCTGGCTAGCGTTTCGTTGCTAACTCCCGGCGTTAGTAGTGCGAGCGCCGCCGCGCCCGCTTTGCCAAGGAGCGTGTCTTGTCCGTCTATCGTGAGCTTGACGGCTTGTTTGTTTAGCTCTCTTTGAGCGAGTATAGGCTTCGTCGCCGCTTCTTCGCTCGTCTCGCCTCTCATCACGGCTTGCACGCTCGCGCCGTCTAACCCTCGCGCGCTTAGTCTTTCGCGCTCGTCTCTCATCGCTTTGAAATAATTTTTCTTAGCGAATTCCACTATACTTTCGTCCGTGTAGCCCGCGTTTTGCAGATTATTTACAAGCTCGTCGCCCAAAAACTCGCGCGCGTTCAAAAGCTATTCGCCCAAAAACGCGGTCAAATCACGGGCGCGTTTCACAAAGATGGTTTGGGTGATATAGATTTAGTTTAGGACGAAGCACAAAAATAGGCGATAAAATCAAAGGTTACGGGCTTGAAAAATAAACCTAAAATACGGTGACGGGTTTGATAAATACGGCAACCTCGGCGAGGATTTAACCGATGTAGTCGAATACGGCAAAATCCCAAAAGACCCAAATTAAGCGGTAATAATACAATTAGGTGACTATCAAGTGGTATAAAATCGAATTGGCAAGGCGAGCCGACCGAAAGAAAAATGGCTACTCACGATATACAATAAGAGCGAGAAAGGCACAAGTATATCGTCCGAGCCTTTGAAAGGGGCGGACGTTCTCACCTTAAATCCCGCGAATAGTATATCACAAAACGGCAAAAAGTCAAGCGAGCGATAAAGATAATTTAAATTTGAAAATCGCGAAAATTTTTGGAGAAGTCCCGCGTGATTTTGGGTATAATTCAAATTTGAGCAACAAATCAAGGAGGAATTCATGAAAACCGTTAGTTCCGTTTTAGCGACGTTGGCTTTGGCGACGACTTTGAGCTTGGCTCAGTCCGCGCTCGTCTCATGCGCCGCGTTTGGTATGGCTAGCGCGCAAACCCTAGCCGCGCCGAGCTCCCAAAACCTACAATATTCGCCGACTTCTGAGGCGGCAAAGGCTATGAAAGGCTATCTCGAAAAAGACCCCGCGCTCATGGCGCTAATGCAAAAATCCATAGCCGCCGCCGCGAAAATCAATCCGGATATTAACACAAATCCAGTCCGTTCGGTCGCCGAACTCTATGAGTTTATCGACGCAAACGTCAAGGGCATGCCGTGGAAACTACTAAAAAACGCGCAATATCCGACTATGTACGATCACATCGATCAGTGCGTAGACTATATTTGGTTTTTATTCGATCAGCCTCTTGAGGAACTCGCAAACAAAGGCTATTATTATCCGTCTTTGCAATACCACGAGCCCATAGCGACGTGGTTTCGCGACTATTCGAACGAGTGGGGCGCGTTTTTGTCTACCAAGCAAAGCTGGAGCGAAGAAATCTACCAAAAGATCAAAAACGACCCGAGTATGAATATGCAACAAGGTTGGTATGGCGACAAAAACATCTGGCACAGCTTCAACGACTGGTTTGCGAGGCATCTAGTAAGCCCAGATATGCGTCCTATCGCCGATAGCGACGTGGTCGCGCCTGCTGATTCCGCCCCACAAGGCGTGTGGGAGGTAGACGAGCGAGGCGATTTGGTGCAAAAAAAAGGTGTGCTCATTAAATCCGCAAACTTCACCTCCATAGCTCAGCTCATAGGACCGGATTCTGCTTACAAAGACGCGTTTAAGGGCGGGACTTTGACTCATACTTTCCTTGATGTAAACGACTATCACCGCTATCACTTTCCGGTGAGCGGTACGATAAAAGAGCTCCGCAAAATCAAAGCGACAAACGGCGCGGGCGGTATCACCGTGTGGGACGCCGAGAAAAAACGCTATGTTCTCGAAGACCAAATCCCAGGTTGGCAAATGATAGAAACGCGCGATTGCGTGATAATAGATACCGAAAAATTCGGATTAGTGGCGATTTTGCCTATAGGAATGAGTCAAATTTCTTCTTGCAACTGGGAAAAGGGGCTGAGAGTAGGGCAAAAAGTCAAAAAAGGCGATCCGATGGGATATTTTCTATTTGGCGGCAGCGACATTGTGATGGTGTTTCAAAATGGTGTTAAAGCGCGGATGCTTTGTCCAAAAAACAAAGATAGCGACGGATACAAGCACGTCTTGATGGGCGAGCCCTATATGGATTTAGACAAATAACGCTATTTTAGAGATGGGTAATTCAAATTCGAATTGCCCACCCCCCCCCTCCCATGCCCTTTGTAAAACTCTTTAAAATACTCCATAATGTTTTATAGCAAATTATCCACCTTAATATAAATTCGAAAATATTTCGTAATTCAAATTTGAAACTCGCTAGCGATACGTAAAATTATCCAAAATATCAATATAAAAGCTTCAAATAGAATAAAAAATATTTTTTGTCATCATACGTCAAAATTGAGCGATATAATCAAAATTTAAATAAGGGACTTTTAACTCTAAATAAAATATAATCCACGGAAGGTAAATTTTTATGAAAAAGAAATTTATTTATATATCAAACCACGAACTAGTAGCCGAACTAAGCGCCAAATATAAGCCGATAAAGCCGCAATTTGCGTTATGGACTTCTGTGCCTAAAAATAATGTGAAGGTATGCCACTAGTAAACGAGTGCGAGAAATGATACGCTCCCAAAAACCGAATGCATTATTGTCACGGGCGAACCAAGGGCGGTTTATCTCATAGTGGAGCGATTTTCGCGCGAAATTCCTTGCTATTCCACGTATTCCACGCGAAAATCAATAGATCAAATAAATCCCGACGGCAGCGTAACGAAAACTTCCGTATTCAAATTTGAAGGCTTAGTGCCTTACGAGACTAGCGAGCTTATCGGTTCTCTTAGCGTGATTAAGGACTTTTTGGGCGGCAAATCAAATTTGAAAGGTAATAATTAATGAACTTCGTTTTTCTCATCATCGGCGTAGTTTTAATGGCGACGGAAGTGATGAGTGGGGATTTCACGCTTTTGCTTTTTGGCGCGGGCTTCGTGCTCGCCGCGCTTGCTGGCTGGATAGCGCCTATGGGTTGGGCGGCGCAGACCATGTTGGCATTCGTCCTTGCTCTAATCTTGCTCTTTACGCTCAAAAAACCGCTCAAAAGGCGTTTTGGCGCCAAAGGAATGAAGGATAATTTCCTAGACGAAAGCGGCGTGGGCGAAGTGCGAGAGGGTATGGTCTTTTACAAAGGCACTTTTTGGAAAAGCGATGAAATCGTAGGGTTAAAAGAGGGCGATAAAGTCGAAGTCGCGGGTGTACGAGACGGCAAAATCGAGTTAAAAAACCATAAATAAATCGGTAAGAGTATTGCGGGAGTGGCGTTCAAATTTGAAATGCGTAAAATAATGCGCAATATTTTGCAAATTCCTTGACAAGGATGCTAAACCTCGCTATTATTACAACAAAAAAAGGCGATTTATGGGAAGTGGGATTTCAAGGCAATTATTTTTCGAGATTTTGCCATATATTCAAACGTCCGTGGTGGCGATTTTACTCATTACTATCGTCACGCCCATCGTGCATAGCGAGGCGCGTAAAAACATTTCTTCGTTCGTCGTTACGGGTGGATTTTTCATCGGCGTAATCGTGTTTTGCCAAAGCGTCGCGATGAAGCAAATGAGCCTGCTAGACGCCGCAAACGACGATTTTTTCATCGAACTTGTGTTCGCGTTTATTTTTATCGTGGGCACGGTCACGCTCGTCACGCTCGCCATTACCGTTCTAGCTAAAAAATAGGGCGAAGCAGGGAGTGGCTCGTTCAAATTTGAATATCCAATGAAATCAGTTCGCACTAGCCGGACAATCACGCGAAGCGCGGTGTTTAGGGGCGGTGAGCCCCCGGGCGTAAAGGCGAGCTTTACTCGCCAGCGCAATTCAAATTTGAATATTTCCTTTTTTGATTTCTTCGTCAAATCTAGCTTTTAGCGCCGCATATTGCTCCGCAAACGGCACGCCGTGCACGCGCGTATGCGCAATCGTCGTAATGAAGTTCGTATCGCGCGCCCAACGCGGCACGAGGTGATAATGCACGTGCTCGGCTATCCCCGCGCCCGCGGCGGCGCCTAGATTCATACCGATATTTACGCCTTGCGCGTGGAGCGTTTCTTTTAGAGCGCGCACACCTAGCCGCACGAGCTCGCTCATCTCGCGCCACGTCGCCTCCGGGAGTTCTTCGATATTGTCGCTGTGCGCGTAAGGTATCACCATAAACTCGCCCAACGTGTAAGGATAGCGGTTCATCACGCCAAAGCAGCTTTTAGCGCGAAAAAGCACGAAATTTTCATCGTCTTTCGCGGCGTTTTCGGCGATGGCGCAAAACGCGCAGCCTTCGACTTTGTGCTTGAAATATTCGGCCCTCCAAGGCGCGAATTCGTGTGAAAATCCCATTTACGCTTCTCCTTTAATCGATTTTAGCGCCGCGCCCGCGCTTTTTTGGCGCATAAAATGCTCGCCTATCAAAAACGCGCTAACGCCTTCTTTGGCGAGGCTTTCTAACTGCTCGTGCGAATGAAGTCCGCTCTCCGCGACGATGATTTTATCTTTTGGGATGCGTGGCAAAAGCTGCGCGCACAAGTCCATATGCATGGAAAAATCGTTCAAATTTCGGTGGTTTATGCCGACGATCTCGGCTCCCGCGTCAAGGGCGATTTCGAGCTCGCCGGCGTCATGAATCTCGACAAGCGCGACAAGCCCCAAAGAACGCGCGTAATTTAATAACTCGCGAAGTTTCTCGCCGCCCAGCGCTTTGGCAATGAGCAAAATAAAATCCGCTCCCCAGACTCTTGCCTGCGCGATTTGGTAAGGCTCGATGACGAAATCTTTGCGCAGTAGCGGCAGGCGCGAAAAACGTTTAATGAGCCCTAAATATTCGAGATTTCCCATGAAAAAGTCGGGCTCTGTGAGCACCGAAATCGCCGCCGCGCCCGCGTCTTCGTATTCGAGCGCGATGGCGAGAGGATCGAAATCCGCGCGGATTAGCCCTTTGCTGGGGCTTGCCTTTTTTACCTCGGCGATAATGTTGATTTTTTCGCGCGTCAAAGCGGCGCGAACGTCGCGAGGAGCGGGCGCGAGCTCTAGGGCGCGTTCGAGCTGTGAAAAGCTCACGCGCTCTTTTTGTGCTTTCAAATTTGAAGCCGTGCGCGCGATAATGTCGTCAAGTATCATTTTGTTTTGCCTTTCGAATTTGAGCTTGAATTTGAATTTCTGCCTTTGTTTTTCAAATTTGAATTAGGCGCGTTTTTAGCCGCTTTGCGCGCGCAATCGTCGATTGCTTTTTTGTGCTCTTTGGCCTCTTCGCTTTCCATAAATTCGCGTTCTCCGGCGATTTTGTCCATCCATTCTTTGGCGAGCTCGCATTTGCCTATTTTGAAATATCCCCACGCGACCGAGTCGATGATGTAGGGCGAGTCGGGCTCTAATTCATGTGCTTTGAGCACGAGTTCAAGGCCTTTTTGCAAGTCGATATCGTGGTCGATGAGGAGGTAGCCGTAGTAGTTGTAGTAGACGCCCAAGTTTAGTTTGTAGACGGATTCCTCAAAAAGTCGCACGATTTGGGCTAGGTCGAACCGCCCGCCGCCGCCCGCCTTTTCGTACTTGTATATCGCCATCCTCGCGGCGAATTCTGGGTTTTGCGTGCGAGTGTAGAGCTTTTGAGCTAGAGCGTAGGCCTTGTCAAGGTCCTTGAGTCCGGCGTAGACTTCCATCAACGCCGCGTCGTTAAAGCCGTATTTTTCGAGCAGGTCCTTTGCGGCGGCGAGGTCTTTTTCATAAATCATAATGCTAAGCGCGTTTTGCAAAAAGTCCTTTTCGCCGCTTTCTTCATAGAGCGCGACGTAGGTTTTTATCATTTTTGCGTTTGCGTTTTCGCCCGCGTAAGCGTCGAGCAAGGCAAGGCAGGTTTGCTTGCCACAGCCGTTTTTGGCGACCCAATTTTCGGCCAGTGTGAGAGCTTCGCGCCTTCTATCTAGCCTGTTTAGGAGTATGTCGGCTAGTTTTAGTAGGTTTTCTTCGCTTTCTTCTAGCTCGTAGGCCTCGCGAAACTCGCTCAAAGCGCGTCTATCCTCGCCCGCGGCGGCGTAGACCGTGCCCATTATGGAGTGATTCATCGCGGATTTCGGCTCGCGTTTTAGCAGGATTTGCGCGTTGGCGCGGGCTGTTTTGACGTCGCCGAGCATCATATCGTAGCCTATAATAACGCGAAGAGCTTCGTTATCGTTCGCAAGTATCGTTCGCGAGCTTTCGGCAAACTCACCAAGGCGCGGCGAACCCGTTACGAAAGCGATTTTAAGGGCTTCTTTGAGGTAAGCGGGCTCTTTTGTGCGCTCAAACAAATCGACGAAAATTTTTAACGCTTCCGCACTGCGTCCCGCACTTAGCGCGTCGTATGCCGAGAGCACCATAAAATCCGTACTTTCGCCCAAATCCACAGACTTGAAACTCGTCTCGTTCGCGCCCGCGACCATGTGCGCCGCGCAACCCCCAAAAATCAGCGCCAAAACTACAAGCGCGTTACGCCAATACATTCTTTCTCCAATTCTTCCACGCGGTTCGCGTAATAATCCCAAAACGGAAAACTGCGGCACTGCGCCGGTCTAGCCTCGTAAACGCTACATTTGCCGTCCTCGAAAAATACGCACGCGAAACCTTGCGCGTGAGGCTTTTCTTTTAGGCTGACTCTGACGCCCACTTTTCGCGTGTAGAGGGCGCGAAACTCGCTCGCGGTGGTGTTTGTAGCCGCCGCTAGAGCGGAGATTTCATCCGGAGTCAGCCAAATATAGCCGCTCTCGCCGGTGCAGCATTTGCCCCCGCAAAGTTCGCATTTTGTGGGGTCAAATTTGAATGGATAGTTCAAATTTGAATTATCATTCAAATTTGACTTTTCTTTGATTTCGTGGCGCGGCGAAGTCTCGCCTTGCGCTCGCGACTCACCGTCCCGAAACCCCGCGCTTTGCGTTATTGGCTCGGCTTGCGCAAGCGTAAATTCCGCGGATTTTTCACCATTCAAATTTGAATTATAGTCACGGCTCTCGGTCGCGGCTTTTGCGAAAATGGCTCGCGTCTCCTCGCTATATTCGCCTCCAATTCGGGCGACGAGGGGAGGGTGGACTTTGGTGGGGGTTTTAGAATTTAATCTAGCTTCAAACATCGCTATTTTCGCGTCCGCGCCTTCTTTTGGGTAAACAAAGCGAAGAGCGGTGAGTTTAAATTTGAACTCATTCAAAACCGCCAAAATCTCGCCTAAAAATCTCGCGTCGTAGCAAAAATAAAACTTGCCTTTTGGCTCTAACACGCTCGCCGCACCGCCCACGAGAGCGCGAAGCGGCAAATGGCGAGCCGAGCGGCTGATTTCTACGTGCGGTTCGGGGCTTGGCGTGCCAAAGTCATAAAAAGGCGGATTGGATATAACATATTCAAATTTGAAGTCTGAATCGCTAAATTTAGTTCGCGTAGCCGGACGCGTAGTTTTAGAGGGGCCCCGGGGGTGCTTGCGCCTCTCGTCGCAAAGGGAGGCTTCGCTGCCCTGCGAAATCAAATTTGAATACTTTGTAAAATCCTCGTTTATCGTTTCGCTTTTCACACCGTTAAATTTCGCGTTAAACGCGGTTATTTCGCAATTTATGGGCTGAACGTCCAACGAAGTTAGTTTCAAATTTGAATAATCCCTCGCGAGCAAAAGTCCTAGCACGCCGCACCCGCAGCCCACGTCTAGGACGCGTCCGCGCGCGTTACCCCTCAAAGAACGAGAGATAAAATCATAAAGATAAAGCGTGTCGCTGTTGTAGCGATAGCCCTCGGAAAGCTGAAAAAACGTCATTTGTAGGCTTTTAGGCTAAATCCGTAGCCGCCCTCGCTCAGTTCGCCCTCGTCGCCCAAAATCACCTTTGCGCCGCGTTCTTCGAGGGTTTTGGCGCATAGCGCGCTAGCTTTGTTTGGCGCGCTCATTTTAGCAAGCTCGTCCGCGCTCATAGAAGATGGATTTCGCACCACGGAATTTACCACAAAAACGCACTCCGCGCCGCATTTTGAGACGAAACTATCCAGCGCTTCCAGGCAGGTTTTGCTTAGTTTATCGCCGTTTTCGCTTTTGCACGACATTTGCGCGATTAGCTCCTTGTTTTTTAGCGCCGAAATCGCTTTGTTTTGCGGATTTTTCATCGCTTCTATTACGCCCTCGTAATAGCGTTTTTGCGCGTTAAGGGCGCTCTCTTGCGCGTCCGCGCTATTTTGCGCGCCTAGGGCGGCTAATTTTTCTTTTAAACTAGCGTTTTCGCGCGTTAAATTCGTGATTTTGTCGTTTAAGATAGCGTAGTTTTCAAGCGTTTTCGCGTCCGGTGGAGTCAGCTCTTCGATTTTGGCGTTCATCGCCGCGATTTTTGCGTCGCGAGCCGCCAACGCTTCGTTCAAATTTGAAATATTTTTATCGAACTCGTTTTGCTTAGCAGTGAGCGCGCCTTGAAATTCACGCGCTTTTTGCTTGATTGCCTCGAGCGCGTCCGCGAAGTTTTTATCTTTGCTCGCTAGAATTTCATTAAACCTTGCTTCTGCCGCGTTTTTCTCGCCTTCTAAACGGGCTAAAGTCGCGTTTTGCTCTTCTAGCGCGTGCGCGTAATTTTGCCTAAGTTCGCTCGTTTCTATTTCAAATTTGGCTCGCTCGTTTTTGATGATTTCTTCGCGTTCTTTTTGCGCGTCGGCCTCTATTTCGCGCCTGCGCGCGGCGAGTTCGTCTTTGAGACGGGCGATTTCGTCGATTTTATCGCCTATTTGGCTTGCAAATTCATCTTTTTGGAGTTTGATTTGGCTCTCAAGTCTCGCTAGCTCCGCGGCCGTTTTGGTCTGCAAATCCACGATTTCGGCGGTATTTGCGGCGAGATTTTCATTGTATTTGTTGTTTTTCGCCGCAATCTCGTCTTTTAGTCGCTCGACTTCTAGATTTTTTTCCGCCAGTTTAGCGTCGAGCGCCGCTAAAGCGACGTTTGAAGCGCTTTTTAGAGTTTCTATTTGCGAGGTTAGGAGATTGTTTTCTTCTATCGTAACCGAGTGGCGGGCGTTTTGCTCTTTTAAAGCCGCGCTAACGTTTAAATCGATATTTGCGCGAGACTCTGCCAAATCGTCCTGCGCGGCTTTCAGTTCGGCGGCAAGCTCGGCGATTTTTTGCTCGTAATTTTTGGCGTTTTGGGTATTTTGAATTTGCGCTTCGTTAATTTTGCGCGTTAGATCGCTGACGTTTTGGTAGTGCTGTTTTTCGATTTCGTTTAAAACCTGCATATTTCGCGCGTCGGCGGCTTTTTGCTCGGCGTTAAGAACGCTTTCTTGCTCTCTAAATTTATCAATCAAATCAAGATTTTTGTTCGCAAGTTCGGCGTTATCGGCAAAAAGGCGTTGATTTTTGGCTCTGAGAGCCTCGACTTGCATTTTAAGGTCGCTAATATCGTCGGAAATCGGCTCGTCGATGGGCGCGATTTCTTGATTTGTGGTTATTAGATAGGGCGCGAATTTAGATAGCTCAGAGCGGGAGATATACTTGTTTTGCTCGCTTTTTGGAAGGTCTGAGAATTTCGAAGGCGCATGTTTTTTTTCATCGTCGCAACCTCCAAAAATAAGCACCGCGACCGCCAAGGAAAGCGCGCCTAAAAGAAATGATTTTGGTTTCAAATTTGAACTATTCAAATTTGAACCTTTTTTGCGCGATAATCGCGCTGATGACGGTGTGAGCGTCGTTTAGAGCGACCACGATACTACCGCCGGTACGACTTGCGATGTCGCCCCCGATATAGAGTCCCTCGACGTTTGTTTGCAAACTTTCGTCGAGCACTGGTTGAGCGTCTTTCATTTCGACGCCGCATTTGGCTAGAAAGTCCGCCGGCATAGAGCCGCCAATAGCGTAAACAACGCGGTCAAATATCTCTGTGGTATTGCCAACGTAGCGAACGAGCGGTTTGCCGCTCATGTCCTCGATGGCTTCGATGTCGGTAGCCATTTTGAGGGTGATAACGCCGTCTTTGGCGGCTTGCGCGACTGCTTCTTCATTGATTTCGTTTAGACGAGTGAATTTTTCCTTGCGATAGCAAAGCGTTACGGTATTGTATTTGGCGAGTTCCACGGCGTATTCGGCGGCGGAATTGCCCCCGCCTACGACTAGAATATTTTCACCTTCGCCGCAGCTATTGAGGTTGAAATTGACAACCGAGTTTAGCGAGGCGGGGATTTTATAAGTCGGGCGGTTTGGGCGACCCATTCTGCCTATACCGATGAGCACGTAATGTGCTTGAAAAACGCCTTTTGAAGTGCTTACAAAAAACACGTCGCCGGCTTTTTTAACGCTCTCTACTTCCACGCCGAACATCGCGTCGATTTTGCCCGATTCTAAGAGAGCGTCGAAATAATTTAGCGTGCTTTCTTTCGTGCCGTCAAAAAATACAACGTTGCCTTTGGTACTGCTTGCAAGACCCTTGTATTCTTTATCTACGCGTTTTCCGTCTTTGTAAAATTTGCGTATGGTTTGCGAGTGGTTGTCGCCTTTTTCGAGTAAGAGAATTTTGTCGATTTTATTGTGGCGCGCCTCGACGATGCTAGCGATGCCAAAAGGGCCGCCGCCGATGACCGCGATGTCGTAAATTTCCGCCATAATTTTTCTCCGTTTATGTCTTTTTCAGTTTATAAATCGTAGAATTTACCAAATTTTTACTTAAAGTATAGGAAAAGCTGTGGAAAATTTGCTCAAAAATCTCAAAATTTCAAAACGGGTGGCGGCTTTGCCGAGTCAAAAACGAAACGAGCTTATCGCTAAAATCGCGGACGAAATCTGGTCGAACGCCGATAAAATTATTGCCGCAAACGAAATAGATCTAGCCGAAAACTCAAATTTGAGTAGCGCGATGAAAGATAGATTGAGACTTGATTTGCCTAGAATCAAAGCGCTCGCACAGAGCGTCCGCAACGTAGCCGCGCTGCCCGAAGTGCTTGGGCGCACAATGGAAGGCTGGAGAGCTAAAAGCGGCGTAAATATAGAAAAAATCAGCGTTCCTATCGGAGATATTTGCGTGATTTACGAATCGCGCCCTAACGTTACGGCAGAAGTCGCCGCGCTGTGTCTAAAAAGCGGCAATGGCTGCGCGCTAAAAGGCGGCAAAGAAGCTCGCCATACCAATCTAGCGCTTGTAGGCGCAATTCACGCCGCGCTTGGCGAGTTTGCCGGGGCGGTCGCATACCTCGACGTGCCCCGCGAGAAAGTAGGCGAGCTCATCAAAATGCGCTCTTATTTGGATTTGATCGTGCCGCGCGGAGGCGCGGGGCTCGTGCATTTCGTTAGCGAAAACGCCACAGTGCCGGTGCTCGCGCACGATAAGGGCGTGTGCCACGTTTTTGTGGACAAGGACGCCGACCTAGATAAAGCGCTTGCAATTTGCATAAACGCCAAATGCTCGCGCCCTTCGGCTTGCAACGCCGCCGAGACTTTCTTAATCCACGAGGGCGTGGCGAACGCGTTTTTGCCGCGTTTAGCGGACGAATTGGCCAAATTTGAAACGGAGATTTTCGGTTGTGAAAAAACGGCGGCCCTCATTCCTTGCAAGGTTGCGAGTCGCGAAAACTATGCGAGCGAGTATCTTGATTTTAAGGTAAATATCAGAGTCGTGAGCGACCTAGAGGAGGCTCTGGCGCATATCGCGGAGTTTGGCTCGGGGCACAGCGAGGCCGTGGTGAGCGAAAATTACTCCGTTTGCGAGGAATTTTTGCGCAGCGTGGACGCCGCTTGCGCGTATGCCAATGCGAGTACGAGATTTAGCGACGGAGGTGAGTTTGGATTTGGCGCGGAAATCGGCATCAGCACCAACAAACTTCACGCCCGCGGACCCGTTGGTTTGCGGGAACTCACGACATACAAATATATCGTGCGAGGTAGTGGAGAAATTCGCTAACGCGCCGGTTTGCGCTTTTTGGCTATTTCCGGGGAGATTTTGTAAAAATGCGCGCGTCGATGACCTTTTTTTGGTCTATCTAGCGCGATTTTTGCTCGCAACCCCGAAAATATCTCAAAAATCGCTTCGCCTCTTTCAAATTTGAAAGCCCGATTTATTTTGATTCAAATTTGAATTAACTAAAATTTACGGGATCGATGTCCGGGTGGCCGCCGAGGTTTCGCGCGGCGATGGCGGCGCGAAGGAGTGGGGCGTGCGAGGCGGCGCGAACTAGGATTTGACGGCGATGTTTGAGCGCGACGAGCTCTACGGGAGCTTTGCCGTGACCGATGATTTCGAGATCTTTCAAATTTGAAATAGCCGCGAGTATTTCGCTCTCGATTTTTTGCGCTTTTGTTTCGCTTCGTTCTTGGATGATAATCCTAAGAAGTCTCGTAAACGGCGGATACAATGGATTCCTGGCTTTTAGTTCGTCCTTTGCGAACGCTTCGTAATTTTCCAAAAATCGCTCGAAAAAGTCTTTTCTGAGCGTCTGAATAATCACCCGTCCGCTTCCGGCTCGTCCCGCTCGCCCCGCTACTTGCATAGCTAGAGCGAGCGTCTTTTCTCTCGCGCGAAAGTCGCAGTATTCGAGTTGGTCGTCTAGACCCATGATTATCGCGAGCTCGACGCCGTGGTAATCGTGGCCTTTGCTGAGCATTTGCGTGCCTACGACGACGTCGATTTTGCGCTCGTTGAAATCTTTCAAAAGCGCCTCTAATTTGCGCTGCGTTGTGATTTCGTCGCGGTCAAATTTTGCCACGCGGGCGCTTGGAAATTCGTGCTCGATTTGCTTTTTTAGCTCGCTAGTGCCGATTTTGCGGGCTTCTAGCATTGGTTCGCCACATTCGGGGCATTTGGCGGGTATTCGCTCCGCGTAGCCGCAGTAATGACATTTTAG
>ONQI01000013.1 GCA_900319915.1 uncultured Campylobacter sp. | reverse complement strand
CCCACGCCGCTCGCGCTATAGCGACGCATTTTAATTCAAATTTGAAAGGCCGAAAACTCACTCTTATTTATAACGCTTTTGACGATAAGGACGTGAACGCGGCGCTTCTTGCGCTCGCGCCCGTGCTTGGTAAAATCGAGGTCTATCCTTACGAGAGTAAAGAGCGAGCTTTGGCGGGTGAAAAAATCGCGCTTGCGGCTTCAAATTTGAATATTCCCTGCGGGATTTTTTCGCATCTAAACGCCGATGAGCCGACTTTGGTTTTTGGCTCGTTCATGCTAGTTAGCGAGTTTGCAAGGAGGGAGCTTGAAAAATAAATTTCTCATTACCATTACCGACGTCAACGGTTCGCGCAATATCTTGCTTAGTCAAGTCGTCAAAAAAATCGCCCTCTACGTCGTCCTAACAGTAGCCGTGGCGCTCGCGGGCGTGGCGATTTATATGAAATACCTAGACGAGCGCGTCGAGCGTCTGAGCGCGGCTAGAAAAGAGCTCACTTTGCAAAATGACGCTTTGCAAGCCGACGTCATTACTTTGCAAAAAAATATCGAGGTCAGCAAACAACAGTTTGAAGAAATCGAGGGCAAAATCGCCGAACTTGAAGAGCAATACGGATTAACCGAGAACGAGGGCAATCTAACAAACCGCATCGAAAATATCACGTTAACGGCGGCGGAAGAATACGTCATCGCTTCGCAAATCCCAATCGGCAAAGTCATAGACGGCGCCGTGGTCAACGACAGCTACGGCTGGCGCGTGCATCCGGTTTTAAAGCGCCGCATTTTTCACCCTGGGCTCGATCTCAAAGCAAACGTCGGTACGCCGGTTTATTCGCCCGCCGACGGCGTGGTGCAGTTTGCCGGCAACGGTCCTAGCGGATATGGATATCTAGTCGAAATTAGCCATAATTTTGGCTTTGTGACGCGTTACGCGCACCTAAGTTCCAAACTGCCCGTCAAAGTTGGCGATTTTGTCAAGCGCGGCGACTTAATCGCATACAGCGGCAATACCGGAATGACGACGGGACCTCATTTGCATTACGAAATACGCTTTATCCAACGCCCGCTTGACCCAATAAATTTCATCATGTGCGACGGCAAAAATTATAAGGAATTATTTGAAAAGGAGAGTAGAGTATCATGGCAGTCTTTAGTAAAGGTTCTATCAACACAAACGCCCAAACAACCATAATTTCGGTCGGTGCGAGCGTCAAGGGCGAGTTTAATCTCACTTCTATGCTCTATGTGGAGGGTTCGCTTGAGGGCAATATCGCCTCGAACAATGCCGTGGTAGTAGGCAGAGGCGGTTTTATTAAAGGCAACGTCAGCGCGGTAAAAGTCGTGATAAACGGCGAATTTACGGGTAAAATCAGCGCGAACGAAATTGAGGTCCTAGATGGCGGCATACTCACGGGCGACATCGCGGCCGTGACTCTATCTATCGAGGGCGGCGCGAAATTTAACGGCAAGAGCACGACCATACAAAGCGCCGAAGAAATCGGCGACAAGCTCGAAAAGAACGGGGTCGAACTAATAAGCGAAAATGCAAGCAAAGATTTATGAATATTTCGCGCTTGGCGCCAAAACTGAAGTTCTAGTAGTAGCGGACGACAAAGAGGCCGCGTTAGCCAAAGACGCGGCGATTTATGCCGGAAAAGAGTGCTATGTTTTGCCTGATTTTCGCGCCAAAAGGGGCGATGATTTGCGCGCGTTTAGTGGCGAGCTTTTTGCCATTAGCGAAGCTCTAAGCGGCTTTTACAAGAGCAAAAACAAAAATAAGCTCATTGTTTCGCCACTTCGCACGCTCTTAAATCCTTTGCCGAGCGCTAAAAACCTCAAAACGCGCGAAATCAAATTTGGCGAAAAAATAAACACCGACGCTCTGCGCGCCGAACTTGCGAGTTTTGGCTATCAAATCGTCGACATCGTCCAAGATAAGGGCGAAGCGAGAATTAGTGGCGATATTATCGATATTTTTGGCGTTTCAGCCGAGCGGCCGGCGCGGATTTTGCTAGATTTTGACGAAATCGAGAGCATCAAGTTTTTTGACCCCTCGACCCAAAAATCAAGCAGCGAAGAGCTAAAAAGCCTTGAAATTACGCCGTTTTTAGCGGTCCTTAACGAGCAAGAGCAAGAAAAAGTCGCGGAGCAAATCGCCGCTATGGATACGCACGCTATCGTGCGCGACTTCAACGCTTTTGGATTTTGGTTTATAGACGGTTTTGAGGATTATTTTTCCAAATTTGAATGCGTCTTAGCACACGAAATCGACCTTAGCGAAATCGATAGCGAGCAGGATCTGGGCTTTATTTCAAATTTGAAAGTCGTTCCCGAGCCAAAAATCTGGCGCGACCTTGACACCACGTTTACCCCGGAGCTCGCCCGCTACCACGCGGGGAAGCAAATCACAATTTTGAGCAGGGCGGAGAGTTCTTTTGCCGCGTTAGGCCTCGAGATTAGTTCAAATTTGAAACTGCAAATCAGTCCGCTTATTTTAAATATTATTAGCGATACCGCGCTCGTCGTCTCGCTCAATCAAACCGCCAAAAAACGCCGCGCCAAAAAAGCGAGTCTTGTCATTGATGAGCTTAGGGCGGGGGATTTCGTGGTTCACGAGGATTACGGCGTGGGCAAGTTCGCCGGACTCGAGCTCGCGACCGTGCTAGGAAGCAAAAAAGAGTTTGTCGTCATCCTCTACCAAGGCGGCGACAGACTTTTACTCCCGGTCGAACATCTTGCCGCCATAGACCGCTACATCGCGGGCAGCGGGGGCATTGCGACGCTAGATAAGCTAGGTAAGGCGAGTTTTGCCAAAATCAAAGAAAAAGTGCGCGAAAAGCTCTTTGCGATTGCCGCCAAAATCATCGAAATCGCCGCCAAAAGAGAGCTCGTGAGCGGTCCTAGATTTCCCTCAGACGCAGATTACGAGAGATTCAAATTTGAAAGCGGCTTTGCCTACACGCAAGATCAAGAAAAGGCGGTTAAAGCAATCGCTCGCGACCTAAACTCGGGTAAGGTCATGGATAGACTGCTTAGCGGGGACGTCGGTTTTGGCAAAACCGAAGTCGCGATGAACGCCGTGTATCTTTGCGTCAAGGCGGGTTATCAAGCGCTATTTTTCGCGCCTACCACGCTGCTTAGCGCGCAACACTACGCGACTTTGAAAACTCGCTTCGAGCCTTTTGGGATAGACGTTTTTCGTTGCGATAGATTTTCAAGCACGTCGCAAAAAAACGCCCTCAAAAGAGCCCTCCTTGAAGGCAAACCGCTCGTAGTCGTGGGCACTCACGCGCTTTTAGGTTTGGAGGCTTCAAAACTAGGTCTAGTTATTATTGACGAGGAACACAAATTTGGCGTCAAGCAAAAAGAAAAACTCAAACTTCTAAGCGAAAACTCGCACATTCTAGCTATGAGCGCGACCCCGATTCCGCGCAGTTTGAATATGGCGCTAAGCGAAGTCAAGAGCTATTCGACTCTCACTACTCCGCCACTTGAGCGTCTTGACGTGCGCACTTTTGTCAAGGTCTACGACGAAGGACTCGTCAAAGAAGCCTTAATGCGCGAAATTCGCCGCGGCGGGCAGATTTTTTACGTGCACAACCTAATAAGCGATCTTGAGCGTGTAAAGCGCGAGCTAAAAGCTATTATTCCGACTCTAAAAATCCTTGTTTTACACGGCAAAATCGACGCTAAAACAACCGAGGACGAGATGATAAAGTTCGCCGCGGGCGAGTATGATTTACTGCTTTGCACGAGTATAGTGGAGAGCGGCATACACTTGCCTAACGCCAACACCATCATCATCGACGCCGCAAATAAGTTTGGCATGGCGGATCTTCACCAGTTGCGCGGGCGAGTAGGGCGAGGCTCTAGGCAAGGATATTGCTATTTTCTCGTAGAAAATGATTCAAATTTGAGCGAAGACGCAAAAAAACGTCTAGTCGCTTTGGAAAGCAACTCGTTTTTGGGCTCGGGCGCGGTGCTAGCTTATCACGACCTAGAAATCAGGGGCGGCGGCAATCTACTAGGAGAGGCGCAAAGCGGTCATATCGAGGCTATCGGCTACTCGCTGTATTTGCGCATGCTAGAAGACGAGATAAACTCGCTGCTAGGCAAAAGTGGCGCTAGCGAGCAAAAACCGCTTGAAATGAAGCTTGCCGTAAACGCGTTTTTAAACGCCGAACTCATCGGCGAAGATAGGCTTAGGCTCGAGCTTTACAGACGCCTTAGCAAGTGCGAAACGCAGGCCGAAGTCTATGAAATCGGCGCCGAAATCGAAGATAGATTTGGTAGACTAGACACTTACACTAAGCAATTTTTGGATTTAATCATCATAAAAATCCTAGCGAGCGATCTTGGCTACGCGAGCGTTATGAATTACGAAAAGACTATTACTCTAAGTCGCGCCGACGGCGAAAAGACGAGGCTTGAAAGCCATTCGAGGGATGACGACGACGTGCTCGACGCGTTGCTTAAATTTTTAAGGAAAGAACATGATAGACTTCGCAAAAACTAAAGCCGCTATCGTGCGCAAGGGCAAACTTCGCGCCGTCGCGGACGAAGATATACAAATAGACCGTCTTGACGACCTTGTGGGCTTAGAGCGCCAAAAAAGCGCTCTCATCGAAAACACGGAAGCGTTTTTGCGCGGGCAAGGCGCAAATCACGCGCTGCTTTGGGGCGAGATGGGATGCGGCAAATCCACTCTCGTGCGCGCGACCTTTTGCGAGTATATTTCTCAGGGCTTGCGCCTCATCGAGGTTGGCAAAAATGAGCTCGATAGCCTTTACGAGACGCTTGAAGTAGTAAGGGCAAACAAAGATTTCAAATTTATCATTTTCTGCGACGATTTTAGTTTTGAGGTGGGCGAAAGCGCGCTAGCAGAGCTTAAACGTTTGCTTGAAGGCAGTATCCAAAAGCCGCCTTCCAATGCGATTTTTTACGCAACTTCTAACCGCAAGCACCTAGTTCCCGCGCGCGCTAACGCGGACGAATATCTAATCGAGCGCGAGCGCAGCCGCGAGGCGTTGAGTCTAGCCGACAGGTTCGGGCTTTATATCAGCTTTTACGAGAGCGAGCAGGACGAATATTTTGCGCTCGTAGATAGGCTTTTTGGCGACGTGGGCGACAAGGACGCGCTGCACAGAGCGGCTAGGGCGTTCGTGAGCGAGCGCGGAGTCCGTAGCCCTCGCACCGCCATAGCGTTTTGGCGCGCTTACGCGGGCGAGTTTGGTTCAAATTTGAACGGTGTGAAATGACTAGCGAAGATTTGTTCTTCACGCTTGATAGCACGGTGGGATTTGACTGGGCGAAAAATCCTTTTTGGTGGCCGGGGTTTGGCACGGTCGAGATAATCCCCTCGGCGGTGCTCGCGCAAAACACCAAATTTGAAAACGTGCT
>ONQI01000139.1 GCA_900319915.1 uncultured Campylobacter sp. | reverse complement strand
TTTACCGCCAAAAAGCGCGGATTTAAGCGCGGGGATATATTCGTTGTTTGAAGTCGCCCAAAGGCGGAAATATAAGTCTCTCACGTCATCGTCGGCGTTATCGGTCGCGCTTTTGTAAAACTCGTTTAGTTCGAGCTCGTAGTTAAGCGCGACCACGAGGGCCTCCGCGGGGTCGCTTGGCGCGATATATTGGTGCTCCCATTTGGCAAGTTTATAACCTTTGGTCTCGCCAAGCGCGCTTAAGAGCGCGAGTCCGTTCGCGCGGATTGCGGCGATACCGTCAAATACTTGTTTTGCCGCCTCGCCGTTATTCAAATTTGAACTCAAATTCGAATAAATCCTTAGTCCTTTGTCCTCGTAATTATATGCGGCGAGATAAATTTCTTCTTTGCTTCTGGCGCTCATATTTGTTTGCATTCAAACTCCTTTTTCGCCTCGTCGATTTTAGCCGAGACCGCCGCGAGATTTTTGCCCTCAAGCAGGTCTTTCCAGAGATTTTCGGGGAATTTTTCGTTGTCGTATGAAATAGTCACGGAGCCTATCGTTTTGTTAAATTTCACGCTTTCGATACCGCTGATTCGCGCGATTATCGCGTCGATTTGGCTTAAATCCACGTCGCCCGAGAGCTCTTTTATCTTGCTAGATACGCGCACTCTCAGGCGTCCGGGCGTGCTGTGTATGAGTGAAAAATATGGTACGACTTTTTCAAAAATTTCCGAGTTTGTCATTTTTACTCCGATTTTTAGGGGGCTTTGCCAATTTAGTTGGCGCTATTATGTTATTTTTATACTTAAAATCCTCTTAAATATCGCGATATTGATAATCAAAAAGCGTCTAAGCCCCTAAAAAACATACTTCCATAACTCTTTAAATTTGAAATTTGAATCATAGTAAAAGCGCGAATTAAGAATATTTCGCTATTATTTTGCGAAAATTTTTAAGGAGCGGATATCTTGAGCTACGACGATATTGAATTAGAGGCGTTTATCAGCGAAAATTTGGAGTCTTGCGGGGATTTTAACAACCTTGACGACGAGGAACTTTACGCGCTTGTCGAGGCTGTGCAAAACATCACTGGAGCGGACCTTGAGGAGGCTTACGAGTGTCTAAACGAGTATTGCCCGATTGATCGCAAACGTCTAGCCGAAATTTATCCGGACAACGCGCGATGAGGGGTTTAAATTTGAAATTGGCGCGGATTTTTGGCGCGTTTCTAGTCGCTTTGGCTTTCGCCGCAAACGCGATAAACGCTGAAGAAATCGGCAACGGCGAGGCGGCGATAATCGTTATTAAAGACGAGTTTGCAAGCAAGCTCACCATAGACGGACGTCCTGCTAAATGGTTCGCGCACCCCGACAAAAAGGGCTACAAGGTCGCGTTTTTCTCGGCGTCATATCGAGCCAAAAAAGACATCAAAGTAAAAAACGGCGACGCCGTTAATTTTGGCGTAACCATCTTCAAACTCGCGCAACGTCCGTATAAAAAGGAAATGCTCTCGGTCGAGCCCGCGAAAGTAAATCCCCCAAAAACCGCTCTTGCGCGTATCAAGGCCGAGTATAAAGAAGCGAGCAAAGTTTACGCAAATCCCGCGCCAAAATTACTCTTTAATTCCAAATTTGAAATGCCGTTAAACTCGAAAATTACGAGCCCTTTTGGTACCGCGCGCATGTTTAACGGCTCGCTCAAAAGCTACCATAGCGGCATGGATTATCGCGCGGCGGTCGGTGTCGAGATACGCGCCGCAAACGCCGGAATCGTGCGCATCGCAAAAGATAGGTATTATGCCGGAAATAGCGTCGTCATCGATCATGGCGGCGGGATTTTTACGCAGTATTACCATCTAAGCAAAATCGCCGTCAAAGTAGGGCAAAAGGTCGAAAAAGGCGAGCTTTTGGGGCTTAGCGGCGCGAGCGGACGAGTGAGCGGACCACATTTGCATTTTGGCGTGATGGTGGGCGGCTCTCAGGTCAATCCGCTAGACTTTGTAAACAAAGTAAATATGCTTTTTGACTAACGAATACTTAACTTTTGGCGGTTATAATTCGTTTCAAATTTGAAATAAAGGAGGGTAGCCGTGAATAAGATTTTGATATTAGAAGACGAGCCGATGCTCCAAGACATGATGTGCTCGTATTTAAGCGGCTTTGGTTACGAAGTCGTAGCGAGCGATAACTACGACGAAGCTCTCTCGCTTGCATACGAAAAGAGCTTTGATTTGTTTGTTTTCGACGTGAAAATCATCGGCGGAAATAGCTTTGATTTGCTTATCGAACTTCGCAAATCGGGCATTAAGACACCTTGTATTTTTACGACTTCGCTAAACGGTATAGCCGACGTGACGCGTGGGTTCGACGCGGGCTGCGACGACTATCTCAAAAAGCCTTTCGAGCTCGCCGAGCTCAAACTCAGGGTTGAAAATCTGCTTAGACGCAATTTTACGCACGGTATGGACGATGGCGAATGTATA
The DNA here is from genome assembly GCA_900319915.1 of uncultured Campylobacter sp. Classification (GTDB taxonomy): domain Bacteria; phylum Campylobacterota; class Campylobacteria; order Campylobacterales; family Campylobacteraceae; genus Campylobacter. The sequence goes on along the minus strand of ONQI01000139.1, from coordinate 2,551 downwards.
GAAATCACTGACGAAATCAAATTTGACCCGCTCCAAAAAAAGCTCACCAAAAACGGCGTTACCGTGCCGTTAGCCAAAAAAGAAGCCGACCTTTTAACGCTGCTTCTTCGCAACAAAGGCAAAACTCTCTCCCGCGATCAAATTTACGGCGCGGTGTGGGAATACGACGAAGTGCCTAGCGAACTTAGTCTGCGCGTATATATCAGCAATTTGCGCAAAATCATCGGAAACGATAGAATTATCAGCCACTCGAAAATAGGCTACGAGTATGTCTAGGCGCTATATTCTGCCCGTTTTCGCGCTCTACGTGATAACGAGCTTTGTGTTTCTCATACTTTTTTCGGCGCTTTATTACAAAGAACAAGAAGAAGAAATCTACAAAATCGCGCGTCACGGGCTGGTTTCGGCGAGCTTGGATTTGGAGCGCAAACTCAGATTTGCCGACATCGAAGAGTTAGAAAACGAGCTAGAATTCGCCGTAGCATACTCCACCGATCCTCACGAAATCGCCGCTCATAAGCCCAAAATGCACAAATTTCGCGGGGAATTTTACGAAGAGGGCGTGAGATTTCATTTCAAATTTGTAACCAATCCAATGTTTAGCGGCAGAGAAATGCTAGTCGATCTCAGCACCGATTTGGTCGCAAGATCCCTAGGAGACCTGGAACTCAAACTCGCTATCATCGACATCGTGATGGCTAGTATCATCGCGCTCATCGCGTATTTCATAGTCCAGCTTTCCTATCGCCCACTGCTCAATCAAATCAAAGCCCTAAATAACTTCATCACCGACACCACGCACGAGATAAACACGCCTCTTAGCGTCATTTTGATGAGCGTCGAAATGTTCGAGCACGACCCCAAAAAATATCTCGAAAACATAAAGATTTCGGCACACACGCTCTCCACACTTTACTCGGATTTGGCGCAAAATTTAAGCGCCGAACCGGGAGCAAAAAAGCCCGTGAATATTTCAAATTTGATTGAAGAGCGCGTGCGATATTTCGACCTTCCCGCGTCCAAGAAAAATCTCAAATTTGAAACCCGCCTGAGCCCCGTGAGCATAATCTCGGACGAAAACAAAATCAAAAAAATCGTCGATAATATCATCTCAAACGCCGTCAAATACAGCAACAAAAACGAAACCATCGCTATCACGCTCACGCCAGCCGTCCTGACTGTGCGCAACCGCGGCGTCGTCATCAAAAAAGAAAATCTCAAAAAAATCTACGAGAAATTCACGCGCTTCGATACCCAAAACGGCGGCTTTGGCATCGGTCTGAGCCTAGTCAAGCGCTACTGCGACGAGTTGGGATTTGAGATTAGCGCTAAAAGTAGCGAGGAAGCGACGGAATTTACGGTAAAATTCGCGTAAATTGGCGAGCGACTTTTTTGAGTGCGGCGCGCTTTTTGGCTTCGCCGCCAATTTTTTCGCCACCGCGTAATTCAAATTTGAATTAACGCGCCTTAATTTTTCTCGTTCAAATTTGAAACGCTAGCCGTCGTTAGGCGAATTCAGGCGATTGTGCGGCGTTTTCGCTCTTTCAAAATCAAATCTATTTTTCGCGCTATCATTCTTATCATCGGGACGGCGACCGAATTCCCCGTTTGTCTCCTGATTTCGCCCGTGCCGACCACGATTTTAAACGTATCGGGAAATCCCTGCAAGCGCAACAATTCGCGCGGAGTAAAGTGTCTAACGCCATTTACGAGCAAATAATTATACGACGTGCCGGTGCGTAGGGCGCACGAATAATCCAAAATAGAAATATTGCCCGCCTTGTTTTCGTGCCAAACGGACGGATAATATTTAGTTTTATTTTTTGTGGCTTCTTTTCTTTTTTGCCTTATTTTTTCGGAGGCAAAAAACGATTTATCGACCTTTTCGTCGTTTTCTAGCACGCTTTTCAGGTCGTAGCCTTGCTTTTCAAATTTGAAATCGAACGCGTCCGCTTGCGCTTTATCCAAAAAACCCACTATAATAATTCGCTCTCTTTTTTGAGGGAGTCCAAAATCAAGCGCGTTTAGCACTTTATATTTGACGTGATAGCTAAGCGCCCCTAAACGCTCTAAAATCACGCGAAATGTATTTCCTTTGTCGTGGCTCGTCAGTTGCTTGACGTTTTCAAGCAAAATCGCGCGTGGTTTGTGATGGCTCAAAATCCGCTCTATTTCAAAAAACATAGTGCCGCGCGTATCGGCGAAACCTTGCATTTTTCCCATTATACTAAACGCCTGACAAGGAAAACCCGCCAAAAGTAAATCGTGAGCGGGAATATCGCTTTCTTTAATTTTGGTAATATCTTCCGCGGGCGTCTCGCCGAAGTTCGCCGCGTAGGTTTTGCGCGCGTTTTCATCCCATTCGGACGAGAAAACGCATTCGTAACCCAATTCGTCAAAAGGCAACCGTATGCCGCCTATGCCGGAAAAAGGTCGATAAATCTAATCTTTGTCATTATTGCCCGTTCAAATTTGAATTATTTAGCGCGGATTTTAGCGGAGCGAGGCTTAATATTTAGATTTGATTTGAGAAAATTCCAATCGCTACGTT
>ONQI01000036.1 GCA_900319915.1 uncultured Campylobacter sp. | reverse complement strand
TTCAAATTTGAATCAGCCCGCCATTGCGAGCGCGGCGCGACAACCCAAGACTTTAAACCGCGAATTCGCCTAATTCAAATTTGAATAATTGAACGGCGCGGAGCGTTTCCGCGTTTCAAATTTGAATTGATCTAAGTTTTGGATCGCTTCGTCGCGCTCCGCGTTTCTCGCAATGACGGCAAACGTTTCAAATTTGAATTATAAAAGATAAGGCGAAGGATTTTTGAGGTATTTTTGCGCTCGCGAGTGCGACCCGCGCGTAGATAGAACGCGAAGTTCATCGAGCGCGGGGAGCGTGAAGCGAGCGTGAAAAGACCCAAAAAGACAAGCCGCTTTACCTCACTTTCACTATTCTCGTCTCCCCTAGCCCTCTAAACTCGTTTGTCACCCCCTCGTCCGAGACTTTTAGGACGCAATATCCCGCGCCGTCTATATGCGCGTAGCGCGTGATATGCGGGATATATTCGCCAAGCAGTCTCGCTAGATAGCCGTCGTCTTCTAGCCCTTCGCGCACGGATTTTTTGGCTTTATAGAGTTCGACGCCGCCCTCTTTTATTTCGCCGTTTATCATAGGTTTTTTGGGTCCAAACAGGCTAAACGCCGATATTTGCGTGATTTTGCCCCGCTTGCTTTCGTATTCGAGCAAAGTCTGCTCGTGAATATGCCCGCACAGCACGATAGCGCGACTCTCGCAAAGCGCGTCCAGCAGGGCTTTGCGCTCGCTCGCCTTGCCCGCTTTGCCAAAAGGCACCCAACCCGCTTTCTCCTCGCCTACGGGAAGTACCGGAAAATGCGTGACCAAAAAAGTATATCTCGCGTCCTTGCGCGCCGCCAAAGCGTCTAGTAGCCACGCGAGATCGGGCTTCGCGCTATCCCAAAAAATATACGCGTCGCCCTTGTGCGAAAAAGCAAAATTAAAGCTCCCCAAAGTCACGTTCAACTCACGATTCAAATATGGAAAAAGCGTGTTTTTAAGGGATACATCCGCACCCTCGCCTTTATATTCGTGATTTCCCACCGCGAAATAAAAAGGCTTCTCAAACGGCGCTCTAATAGTCGCAATCGCTTCTTCATACATGCGCTCCGCTAGCTCCCGCGAACCCGCGTGACCGTGCGCGAAATCGCCGATTTGAAAGGCGAAATCCGCGCTCCTCGCCGCCTCTCCCGCGAGCGCGAGCAGTTTGCGAGAGGGCGCGTCCGCCTCGCCCGCCTCGCCCCAACTATGCAGATTGCGCGCGAGAGTCGCTTTGTTTTTGTCGGTCATATTTTTGATATATTTTTCCGTATGTAGCTCCCTAGCGTCGTAGTGCATATCGCCCAGCCAAACAAGCTCGTAACTTTCGCCGCCGAAAGCCGCCAAAACCCAAAAAAGCAAAATAATGAATATTTTTTTCAAATTTAACCTCCCAAATTATTTCAAATTTGAATTAAGCGCGAGATTGCCGCGTGCGAAACGCGGCTCGCAACGACGCGTTCAAATTTGACTTACCCGCCGCCCACGAAACGCACGATTTCGATTTTCGCGCCCTCATAGAGCGCGAACTCTCCCCAATTCGCGCGTGCAACGAGCTCGCCACCCACTTCAAGCGCGATTTTATTCGCCTCGAAGCCCAAAGCTTCCACCAAATCTTTCAAATTTGAAACGCCCGTTTCGAGCGGTTCGCCGTTTATGGTTATTTTCATTTCAAAACCCTTTTTGCGCAATTATACCGTGCAAGGACTAAAAAATCACTTTTTTAAGGAAGTTTTCGCTATAATCGCGCGCAAAAGTAAGGAACGAAAAATGAAAGAACTCACACTAATAGAACAAATGCTGCGCTTGCAACAACGCCTAAACGACGATACCAACGGCGCGGGCTGGGAAGCGGGCGTAACAAAAGAAGGCAAACTCATTAGCTGGAAACGCTGCATTTACATGGAGTGCGCCGAACTCATAGACAGCTTTCCGTGGAAGCATTGGAAAAACATCTCCGCGCCGGTGGATAAAGAAAACGTCGCGGTCGAAATCGTGGATATTTGGCACTTTGTGATGAGTTTGGGGCTCGAAATCGCGAGCACGGAGCGAAAAAGCCTCGCCACCCTAGCTTCCGATATTACCGCAGTCAGCGGCTTTAGCGAGTTTAGCAAAGAGCCTTTTAATATCGATAATTACAACGCTTACGAGATAATAAACGACGTGGAAATTATCATCAATCGTTGCAGCGGATTTAACCTAGACTTTGGCGATTTGTTGCGCGATTATTTCCGTCTTTCGCTCAAATGCGGCGTAAATTTGCGCAGACTTTTTGAAGTTTATATGGGCAAAAACGTGCTTAACAAATTCCGCCAAGACCACGGCTACAAAGAAGGAACCTACCTCAAAGTCTGGGACGGCAAAGAAGACAACGTCGTGATGAGCGAGATTTTGCGAAATGGAGCGAGCGAATGGGACGAGATTTACGCCGCGCTCGCGAAGGCTTATTACAAAGCCGGCGGCGCGAAGCCTAGTTCAAATTTGAAAGGAGACGCGAAAGTCTCAAACTTGGGCGCGGCAAGCGTCAATAATTCAAATTTGAAAACAAAATGATAAAGATTTTCACGGCCTGCGTGAGCGATTTTTTCACGAAAAAATTTATTCTACTCTCGCTATTCCCGTTTTTCGCGTCTTTGGCGATTTTTATTTCGCTCCTGGCGCTACTTGGCGGCGAGGTCGTAGAGGCGGCGCAAAGCGAAATCTTGGAAGTGAGCTTTATCGCGCGGAGCGATTTTTGGCGCGAGATTTTCGCGAACGAAATCACGGGCGGCGTGCTTAGCGCGCTAATATACAGTTTTGGCGCGTTCCTTGCCCTCATGGGCGGTCTTGTGTGCGCCGGGATTATCAGCGGATTTTTTACGCCTACGGTGGCGCGTTTTGTCAATGAAAAATACTACCACGCGAACGTTTCGCCCGAAGTTTCAAATTTGAAAGTGGCGAAAATATACGTCTTCGTTTGCCTCAAATTTGCACTGCTTTTCGTGCTCGGGTTAGTTTTGCTTTTTGTGCCTGTCCTCAATATTTTCGCGCTAAATATAGCGTTTTTTTACCTTTTTTATCAGTTTATGCTCACAGACGTAGCCAGCGTGTGCGCTAGCGAGCGCCGCTTCGAACTCATCATGGCAAAGGGCGGAGACTGGGACTTCAAACTTGCTGCCTTAGGCTTTTACGTCGCGTGTTTGGTGCCCGGAGTGGGCTTATTTTTTCAGCTATTTTTTATTATGTTTTTTAGTCATTTAATACTTAGAAAGAGCGCGGTTTGAAAAATTATACCTTTTACGTGTTTTTGGCGACGATTTGCGGTCTAATGTTTTGGAACTCAAACCTGCTAACGATAATTTATGGCGTTTGCATTTTCCTTTACGCGATTTTTATTATTAACCGCAGTTTTTCTGGCTCCTCGGGCTTAGAAAATTTCCTTCGTAAGGTCACCGGCAGTCACACCAAAGGCTTTTTGTTTGGCTTTACCGCTACTACGATAATGCAATCTAGCGGTCTTGTCACCGTACTCGCGGTATCTTTTCTCACGGCGGGACTAATAAATCTCGTAGCGGGACTTTCCGTGCTATATGGCGCCAATCTCGGCACGGTCATGGGCGCGTGGCTAGTCGCCGGTCTAGGTCTTAAAATCGATATTGCCAAACACGCCATGCCTATCGTTGTTATTGGACTTTTTTGCGTTACAAACAAAAGCGACCGCATAAAAAACGCGGGATATTTCCTCTTTGGCGTGGGAATCTTGCTCCTTGGTATCGCCTATATGAAAGCGGGTTTTGACGATATCAAGACTTCGATAGATATTTCGCAATACGCTATGGAAGGCGTCGCCGGCTTGCTTGTCTATACACTCATAGGCATAGTCGTCACAGCCATTATGCAAAGCTCGCACGCCACCCTCACCATCGTCATTACCGCGCTCTCCACAGGTCAAATTTCATACGAAAACGCGCTCGCAGTCGCTATCGGCTCGAACGTGGGCAGCACCGTTATGGTCGTCATTGGCGCACTTGGCGCGAACGCGGCGGGCAAGCGACTGACCTTAGCGCACGTGCTATTTAACTCGGTCTCGGCCGTCGTTGTGCTCGTATTTTTCAAATTTTTCATGCAAGCTACGGATTTGATCGCCGAAGCGACCGGCGTCGCATTTGACGATTACACTATCAAGCTTTCGATTTTTCACACTTTATTTAATAGTGCGGGCGTGCTTATTTTCATGCCGGCGATTGGCGCTATGGCGCGCTGGCTAGAGAGTATCAAATTTCAATCTAAGCGCGCAAAAATATCCACGGCGCACCATCTTTCTGAAGAAGCCGCCAAATATCCCGCTTCCGCGCTCAAGGTCATATCCCAAGAGCTCAAACACCTCTACCTTAACGCAACTTCGATTATCGCCAAGTCTATTAGTATCAGTAAAGAAGATTTAACTTCAAATTTGAAAAGTGCAGAGGTAATCAAACTGCGCAACAAACCGATGAAAATAAATTTCAACGAGCTCTACCAAAATCGTTTCAAAGAGCTTTACAATCAAATCATCGACTATGATATCACCGCCTCGCTAAACGCCGACGAAAGCAACATAAATAGGTTTATGGACGCGCGACGCATAGCTCTTCTCATGGCAGAAATCCTCAAAGATATACAAAACGTCCAGCCAAATATCGTGCGCTTTATGACGTCGCAGAATGAAGCGATTCGGTCAGAATACGACAAACTTCGCGCCGACGTACTTCATATCCTAAGAGTCGTCAATACCATAGTAGAACTCGAAGACGCGGGCGAAATCGCCACAAAAGTCAAAGAGCTCAAAGAAACGCTCAAAGAATACAGTCAAAACGAACTTCACATAGCCGCGCTTCTTGTAAACAAGCAAATCAGCGCGTCTATGGCAACCTCGCTCATGAACGACAATGCAATCATAGCAAGCCTTGCACGTAAGTTCTTTGAAATCGCCGAGTTCATCTCAACCTATGCGAACGAAGTAGATTTCAGCGACATCAAGCAAACGCTTGAAAAAGTGCAGTAATCAAACTTTAAGAAAGGAGAAAAGATGAAAAAAGACGATGTAGTCTACTGCAACGTTTGTCTGGACAACAGCAAGGAAAGCCCGGACGCGGTATTCTTGCAAGCTATTTGCCACGGCGAGCACATCGACGTTTGCACCGCTTGCATGCCGACCTTGATTCACGGCGGCGTGGAAAACGCGGTCAAAACAAACGCGCAAGTCGAAAAAGAAATCGGCAAATAATAGCGCGTTTTACGCGGAGCGCGGCGCGAACCCCGCGCCCACTCTTACGGGGTTCAAATTTGAATATTCAAATTTGAACTGCGCTTAAATTAATCTTTCAACTTCTCAATAATCTTATTAAAAATCTTCGCAAGCCCTTCTACGTCGGCGATTGCGGTGCGTTCATTTGCGGCGTGGATGCGGTCGTTAGTTACGCCTAATTCTACCACGGGAACGTTATGCGCGGCAAAAAATCTCGCGTCGCTCGTACCCCCGCTAGTGCTAAGCCCCGGCTCGCGCCCGCAAATCTCACTCACGGCGGCTTTGGCGACGCTTACGATTTTGCTATTTTCGTCCGTGAGAAAAGGTTTGGAACTTTGCTTCAAATTTAGCTCGTAATCAAGCCCCGCAAAAACGCTATCCACGCACTTTTTCACGTCTTCTAACCCCGTTAGATCCGAGTTTCGCACGTTAAACATGATTTTCACGCTCGCCGGAGTCACGTTGGTAACCTCGATACCGCCTCTAATATCGGTAATCACGACCTTGCTTGCGGCAAAATATTTACTCCCGCCGTCTAGTTCGCGCCCGGCGAAGTTTGCAAAAACGTGAGCGAGCTGATGGACGGGATTGACGCATTTTTCGGGATAAGCCGCGTGGCCTTGGACGCCGCGCAAAGTCAAAACTCCATTTATAGAGCCGCGACGACCGACTTTGAGCGCGTCGCCAAGCGCCTTCTCGCTCGTAGGCTCCGCGACTATGGCCAAATCAGGCAGCGCGCGCTCTTCGGCTAACATTTTTAGCACCTCGCGCGTGCCGTAAACCCCGTCGCCTTCCTCGTCGCTAGTGAGTAAAATAGAAAGCGTACCGTTAAAATTCGCGTTTTTGCACGCCGCGAGCATGGCGGCAACACCGCTTTTCATATCCTGCGCACCGCGAGCGTAAATGAAGCCGCCTTGCTCCACCGGCTCAAACGGTTCGCTCTCCCAACCCTCGCCGGCGGGCACCACGTCCACGTGTCCGGCAAAACACAAATGTGTCCCGCCGCCAAAACGCTTGGTAAGTAGCAGATTTTTTACGCCTTCCTTTTCGATAAAGCGCGCCTCAAAGTCGTCCATCAGCATATTTATATAGTTTAGCGCGCCGTCATCACTCGGAGTAACACTTTTAAAACGCAATAATTCTTTGAAAATTTCTATCACTTCACTCATACCCGACTCCCAAAAAACGTATTATAAGCAATGTAAAACGCAAAAAACGCAATCAAAGCGGCGGAAATATAAGCAAACCACCTAGCGACCGCGCCGCCGATAAACCTGCGGGATTTGGCTACCACCCATGAAAGCCCGAAAATCCACGTAAATATCGCAAAAATGAGCCCCGCGACGCTCGTTTTTACGTCGCCCGTTTGCGCCGCGAAACTCGCCACGGAAAGCCAAAATCCGATAATATAAGGATTTACGGCGTTTAGCAAAAAACCCTTCAAATAGCAAGTCACGACGCCGCTATCTTTTTTCAAATTTGAATTATCCTCGCTCGTCTGCGAACCGCTAAATTCGGTCCGCGCGCCGTCGCGGACAGTTTCTTTAGAGAGGTCAAGGGGTGCGTCTGTGCCCCTGTCGCAAGGGGCGGCTTTGCCGTCCCGCGAAGTCAAATTTGAAACCTCGGCTTGCCCCGCCAATTTATCCGCGCCCTTCCACGTCAGCCACGCGATATAGAGCAAAAATCCCGCGCCAAAAGTCCCCAAAACCGTCATAAAAACGTCGCTATTTAATAGCGCCAACACGCCAAAACTAGCCAAAATCAAATAAACCACGTCCACGCTCGCGGCGCCCAGTCCGACCGCCAAACCATAACGAAAACCGCGCAATGCGTGCGCCATAATAAGCACGTTTACAGGCCCTATCGGCACGCTCGCGCCATAACCAAAAAGCATACCGCTTAGGAAAGCTTCCATTATAAATCCTTTATGTAGCCTAACTTTGTATTTCGCATTATTTACTATTTAAATTTAAACTGCTAGCTGCAATTTAACGAATTATATAAAATTTGAAATATTGCCCGCTCTCAAAACGCTAGAGTTAGTTAGCGCTTCGTCGCTTTTTTGGGACGTTTTGACGGACGATACATTATCCGCGCGTGAATACAAATCGACGTAATTCAAATTATCCGGCAAAAATTTGTCCATCGGTTTGCCAAGATAAAAGCCTTGAAACTCGTCTACGCCTAACTCCATGCATTTTTCATACACGCTTTTTGAATACACGAACTCAGCCACTGTTTTAATACTGAGTTTCTTGGCAAATGCGACTATCGCGCCCACGGTAATGTAGGCGTTTTCGTCGGTATCGACAAATTTGATAATTGAACCATCGATTTTGAGATAATCCGGGCGTAGATTTA
>ONQI01000009.1 GCA_900319915.1 uncultured Campylobacter sp. | reverse complement strand
TTGCGACGTTTTTTTGGGGTTGCGAGTGGCGGCGCGAGCTAGGTAGAACAGCGTGGCCATGTCGCGCTTGTTTCAAATTTGAATAATAGCAAGAAATCAAATGAATTTACGCTCGCGGAAGCGAGCAAATCACTCGATGAGCGGGGTTCCGGGGCGGTAAGCCCCGGCCGTAAAGGTCGACTTTGCCGACCCGCGAAGTCTAAAATCAGACCCTTATTACAACTTATTTAAGTTGCAATAAGGTATTTAGCATCTCGTCGCTCGTGGTTATCGTCTTAGAGTTGGCTTGGTAGCCGCGTTGGACGACGATGAGTTGAGTGAGCGAGCGAGACAAATCCACGTTGCTCATTTCTAGCGTGCTGGCGTTGATCGCGCCGCGGCTAGCCGTGCCCGCCGCGCCGACGACCGCGTTGCCCGAGTTCGCAGTAGAGATAAAGAGCGAGCCGCCGATTTTTTCAAGACCCTCGTAGTTGGTAAAGCTTGCGATACCTACTTGTGCTAGCGCCTTGCTCTTGCCGTTGGTAAACGCGCCGATAATTTTGCCCGTTTCGTCGATAGATATACCTTTGAGAGTGCCGCCGGTGTAGCCGTCTTGGACGATATTGGAGGTCGCGCTGTCGTCGTCATAGCTAGTTACGCCGTCGTATGCGCCTAGAGTTCCAAAGTTTAGCGATACGGTTTGACCCGCCGCCGCGCCGTTATTCGGGCTATAGGTGATGGAAGTCGGCGTGTAGCTAAGTAGCGAGCCGTCAGGACCAAATTTGAGCGAACCCAAGACGACGTTTTGGTAGCTGGTGTCGCTATCGTCGTTGATGACGCCGGGAGTTGGGACTTGGATAAGGAGCGACCACTCGGTACCATTTTGCGCACTGTAACCAACCTTGCGGAACTCTATGCTAAGAGTGTGCTTTGAGCCCAAAGAGTCGTAAATCTCAGTAGTCATACTGTGGCTCGCCATGGTGATGGCTTGGGAGGTTTTGGTTGTGGAAGAGCCGTTGCTAAGACCGCCGCCAAGCGCGCTAAAAATCGAAGTGATAGAAGAGTTTTCCATGACGTTCGTAGAGCTATTAGTAAGACCCGTGACGTTGATATTCATAGCAAAGTCGTTGGTATGAGTATCGTCGTTGCCTATATAATCGATAGGTATGCCGACACCTGGGCGGTTGTCGTTAGCGATAACGCTGTTGTCGTCGGCTACTAGGTAGGTGTTAGAATCGGCGTCATCCCAGTTATACGCGTCGCTCGCAGGGTTAGCAATCTCGAATTGACCTAAGTTATTTACCGTGACCGTTACGCCGTCGTTTCTGTTGCGAGTGGCGTAAGTATTGTTAGAATATTCGTTGTTCGTAGAGGCAGGTTCACCATGTTGCGGCGCTCCGTTCCATGCGGTCTCCGCGCTGCGACCGCTACCCGATGCCGCGTAATCCACGCGGTCACCTTGATAATCGACCCAAAGCCTAGCGTCTTCTTGCATAGCTTCGCGAAGGTCTTCTGTAGTGTGGACGTTTCGTGTTTTTTCGTCGTTGTAGCTATGCGTCGCCGAAGTCGAGGTCGTAGAATAGGTGTATTGATAAGCGGTAATGACCGCGGTATCGTCTAAATGGTTGGTAAGACCGTCGTCGGCGTAGCTATATAGCTTGATATTTTTAGACGTGGCAGTCGTACCGATATTGTTTTGGTTGACGAGTTGGAGTTGGTTGCCGTTGATTACGCTCGCTACGATACCGGTTTTTACGGTATAGTTGTTGAGCATATTTGCGACGTCGCTGACGCTATCGACAGAGCCTGTAATCTCTATACCGTTGAGATTGATATGTATGGTATCGCCTTGACCCGCGATAGGGTTCACGCCGTCGCCAAAAGTCGCCTTAGCGTCCGCATAGCTCACCCAAAAGCCTTGACCCTCGCTCAAATTTACCGCCTCGCCACTAGCGTTGAAAATAATACCTAAATCCACGCCCTTTTCCATCATTCGCACGACGTTGTCGTCGTCGACGTAGTATTCGCCGTGGCTGGTATCGTTTTCTGTCGTGGCGGTCGAGCCTAGGAGGTCTTTTTCCTCTTTGATACTATTTTCGTTTCTATCTATCCAGCCAGCCCATGAGTCTAGCGAATAAATAGGGGAGTGAGCCGTGCCCACGTCGTCGCCCGAGTCGAGGTTGCCGTAATAAGCGACTTCGCTTGTGGCTTTGGCGGCTATATTTAGACCTGCCGGGATATTTATGCTTTTTAGCGGAGTAGTCGGATCGATATTGTAATCTTTATCCGCCATCCAACCTTGGACGATATAGCCCTCGCTATTTACGAAGTTACCGAGGCTATCGCGGGTGAAGTCGCCGTTGCGAGTGTAGACGTAGTTTTTTCCGCCGTCGCCACTAAGCACGAAAAAGCCGTTACCGTTGATGGCGAGGTCGGTTTGCTTGTCGGTGTTTTCGAGCGAGCCTTGTTTGTGGATGGTCGTAGTGGCGGTGATTTGGGTACCAAGACCTACTTGCATGGCGTTTTGACCGCCCATTTTACCCTCGGGTCCGGTGGCCACTTTGGAGGTTTGATTATAAAGGTCGGCGAAATTGACGCGAGAATATTTAAAACCTACGGTATTAACATTGGCGATGTTGTCGCCTTCGACGTCCATTGCGATTTGGTGTGATTGAAGTCCGCTTACGCCGGACCAAAGTGATCTCATCATGGCTTATCCTTTGAATTGGATTTATTTCATATAGAATAAGCAAAAAGCGTTCCAATATTTGAATTATAATTCAGGCGCGAAATTTTGCGATGATTTTTAGGGCTGCGAGTGGCGGAGCGAGCTAGATAGAACGTTTAAGTTTATCGAGGCTTGCGCCGTCCGCGACGCTCCTTAAAAAGCTCGCGAAAGACAAGCCACCCTAGTCTTTGACGATTTCGGCGCGAAACACCATTATCGTATCCGCGTCCGAACAACAAAACTCCGCCGTGCCCTCGGCTTGTCCCGGAATCACGCCGCCGTAGCGCAAAATATCGATATATGGGAAGGCGCAGTGCATAGCCATCGGACAGAGTTTGCCGCGCTCGGTGTCGAAATCGTAAGTCTGCCCCTCGCGGTGACCGCGGTGGCAAGGACACTCGCCTTTGCGCCCCGTGACGGTAATTTTGATTTTTGGTCGTCTAGCCATTTTGCCCCCTAAAAATCATAGTTCGCGCGAAGTAGCGCGCGTCCGCTCGCGGTGCGGAAGTTTTTCTCGCAAAATTTCGCGATTTGCTCTTTGCTAGCATTCATCTCGTCCGCGTTGACGATGAAATCGGCTTCGATGAGGATTTGATAATCCGCGCCTTCTATGCCTTCAAGCGTATGATGGTGAGCCACCAAAAACGCCACGCGCTCCACTATATCAGCGTCAAGCGCGGCGTCTGATAAAAACTCGCGCACGAGCGGTCCGCCCTCTTTTTCTTGATTTTTGCCCTCGGTATTGCCGTATTTGACACGGCACAGCGGACAGGCGATATCGTGCGTGATGGCGGCGATTTCGAGCGTCTTTTGCGTGCGTTCGTCTAGCCCTTCTAGTTCGCCGATAGTCTTGGCGTAGCCCCAAACCTTGATGAAATGATTGATATCGTGAAGGTTGCGCCCCGAAAACTCAATCATTTTTCGCATGATTTGCGAAACGGTCATTTTCACCCTTTCAAATTTGAAATAAAATGGGATTATAGCGCAACAATTCAAATTTGAATTAAATTTGAAAGCGGTTTAGAGGCGAGGTTGTCGCGCTCGCAATAGCAAAAGCGGGTTAAATTTGAATGGGTATGAATTTGGATTAAATTTGAATTAGAGAAGAGTTTTGCGGCGAAGAATTTTTCGATGATTTTGGACGTTGTTAGCAAAAACAAGCGCGGCGACTGGGCATGAAACCCGCCCCAGCGAAGTTTTTGCGTAACTCGTCCAAAAGCGCGGAAAAGCCGAACCGCGCAAGGAAAAGACTAGATGTATCCTTGGTCTATCATAGCGTCCGCGACTTTTTTAAATCCGGCGATATTCGCGCCAAGAAGCAAGTTGCCTGCCTCGCCAAACTCGACCGAGGTCTCGTAAGCGTCTTTGAAAATGTTTTTCATAATGCCGTGAAGTTTTTTATCGACTTCTTCAAACGTCCATTTTTCCATGCTCGCATTTTGCGCCATTTCTAGACCGCTAGTCGCGACGCCGCCCGCATTTGCGGCTTTTGCCGGACCGTAGAGGAAGTCTTTTTTGTCGTGCATGAATCTTTGCGCGTCAAGCGTGCTAGACATATTCGAGCCCTCCGCCAAAGCGCGACATCCGTTAGCGTAGAGCACTTCTACGTCGGCTAGATGGACTTCGTTTTGAGTCGCGCAAGGAAGCGCCACGTCGCAAGGCACGCTCCATACTTCGTTGCGACCTTCGCGGTAGCTAGCCACAGGAGTAAATTTCGCGTTTTTGCGCTCTTTGATATATTCTGCGAGGCTTTTGCGCTCGACTTCTTTGATACGTTTAAGAAGCGCTAGGTCGATACCCTCGGCGTCATAGATAAAGCCCGTAGAATCGCTCACGGTAATAGGCGTCGCGCCCATTTCGTAGAGTTTTTTGACGGTGTAAATCGCGACGTTGCCCGCACCGCTGACCGCGACTTTTTTGCCTTCTAGACTTTGACCGATTGAAGCGAGCATTTCGCTAGTGAAATACACTAGACCAAAGCCTGTGGCTTCGGTGCGAGCGAGCGAACCGCCCCAACTTAGACCTTTGCCGGTAAGCGCGCCGTCAAAGCGACCGGTAAGTTTTTTATACATGCCAAACATATAGCCGATTTCGCGACCACCCACGCCGATATCGCCGGCGGGTACATCTTTGACGTCGCCGATGAGTTGGAATAAACTTTGAGTGAAAGCTTGGCAAAATCTCATGATTTCGCCTTCGCTCTTGCCTTTAGGATCGAAGTTCGAGCCGCCTTTGCCGCCGCCCATATTTAGACCCGTAAGCGAGTTTTTGAAGATTTGCTCGAAACCTAGGAACTTGACGACGTCAAGGTTGACGGTAGGGTGAAAGCGCAAACCGCCTTTGTATGGACCAAGAGCGGAATTGAACTCGACGCGATATCCATAGTGCGAGCATGGTTCGTTTTTATCGTTCATATAAGTAACGCGCCACATTGTCGTTTTTTCCGGCATTACGACGCGGTCCACGATGCGATGGCGGATGTATTTTTCATCTCTGGCTAGAAGCGGTTCCAAAGTCTTTAAAATCTCGGTCGCGGCCTGTAAAAACATAGCCTGCCCCACGCTAGTGCGCTTGATGTTTTCAAGCACGCCGTCGATGTAACCTTGCGTTTGCATGGTTTCTCCTTAAAATTTTATTTCGTGACTAAATTATACAGAAATTTAAGGCGCGCATTGTGATTTTCACGCAAAAAAGCAAAATTTTTTGCGTGATTGTGTAAATTTTACACGTTTAAATAACAAAAAAGTGTCAAATTAGAGATAAATTTATTTTTAAACCAAATAAAATAACGAGGAGTTTTTAAATTGTAATGGCAATGGATATCGCCATTACAAAACTATAACTTATTTTTCCAAGTCGCGAATCAAACTTGGTATAGCCCTTTCAAATTTGACGCCATACCAGTGATCAACCTTATCATCTAGCGTATATTTTATCGATTCCACGACAAAATCTGCCGCAATTGAAGCTGCTTGGATTGCAGATTTTCCACGCATAATAGCGCCCGCAAACGCAGAAGAATAAACATCGCCTGTTCCATGGAAAAATGCGGGTTGTTCTTGGGCAAAATAATATTCAAAGCTATCGCTGCTTCCATTATAAACCGCAACGCCCAATTTGCCCTTTTCAAAAGAGACGCCGGTAAGAATAACGTTTTTCGCGCCAAGTTTTGTAAGATCACGACATACTTTTTCGATATAAGCTTGGTCGTAATCCTCGCCAACATAAGGAATTCCCAAAAGAAAGCTTGCCTCGGTTAGATTTGGAAGGATATAATCGGCATCTTTGCAAAGTTTAGCCATTTCTTTAGGAAAATCATCGTCAAATCCGGCATAAAGTTTTCCATTGTCCGCCATAGCCGGGTCAACTATGCGTAGAGCCCCTGGTCTTGCAGCTTTTTTCATTATATCTAGGATATGCGGGATTTGAGTTTTTGTAACATAACCTGTATAAAACGCATCAAAACTAATTTTTTCGGTAAGCCAACGCTCTAAGATTTTTGGCATTTCATCAGTAAGGTCGCAAAAAGTCCATCCGCTATATCCGGGAGCCGTGTGGTTTGAAAGCACGGAACTTGGAATAATCGCAGTTTCGATTCCACAGGCCGAAACAATTGGAAGCGCTACAGTAAGCGAACATTGCCCAACGCAAGAAACATCTTGAATCGTGAGAAGTCTTTTGTCCATATTGGTTTTCCTTTATCCATCTTCTAGGTATTTATTTGTGTGCGTAATATGAACCATGCACTATTTAAATCCGTAATTTTGGATTTATAGCGTAGTATTTTATCTGTGAAATCGTTAATAAAAGTTAAAATAACGACATTTTCACTCAAATTTGAAAAAGCGTTACCTTTTGTAATTTTAAATTACTATTAATTTGGATCAAAACGAAGGGCTCGAGCGCGAGAGAGAAATATACTTAGAGCTAATTTTTCTTTGGCGCCCATTTTGTAGCTAATAAACTGCAAATACCACAAAATATCGCTCTCGCTCACGCCGCGCGAACGCGAATACTCGCTCAAAATGTAGCGCGGGATTTTCACGGGAGCGCGGTGAAATTTGCTTACAAGGCGCCCAAAATATTTGGCTCCTCGCACGCAAGAAAACCGCCCGAAAACAAAAGGCAAACCGGTGCGCTTTTTCCACTCTTCACCGAGGTCGTAAAATGCTTCGCGGCCGTCTTTTAGATACGCTCTTAACGCGTTATCGCCGATGACCACTTCGCCTTCTAGCCCCAAAATTTTACTAAGCATATTCGAGCTCATCGACGCGGGATCTAGCTGACGTGGCGTGCCCTTTCGCACGAGCACCGAAATCACGCGCTCCCTAGCGCAAATCCCAAAATCTAGTTTACGATACTTCGCTCTGCGACTCTCTACGCTGCTAATCACCGCCGCGCCCACCCTAGCGCTATTTAAGTCGCGACAGAGCTTGCTAGGCACGCCTTTTTTGTGCTCTATGGCTTTGCGCTCCGCCGAACTCATCGGGTAGCGTTTCAAAAAAACATGAAAAGGTAGGAGATTTAGATAGTCGATTTTGCCAAAAATCATTCATTTAGCCAAGCGTGTTGAAAATGCGATCCCCCGCGTCGCCAAGCCCCGGAACAATGTAGCCGCGTTCGTTTAGCCCATCGTCTATACTCGCTACGAAAACTTCGACGTCCGGATACTCCGCGCTAAATCTGCCAAGCCCTTCGGGAGCGGCTATAAGAGAGATAAATTTGATTTTTTGCACGCCTTTTTCTCGTAAAAATTTGACCGCGTCCCTTGCCGTGCCACCCGTGGCAAACATCGGATCGATAACGATCGCCGTGCGCTCCGTGACGTCTTTTGGCATTTTGGCATAATAAAACTCCGCTTCTAGCGTTTTTTCGTTTCGCTGAAAACCCAAAAAACCTACGCTCGCGTCGGGAATGAGCCGCAAAACGCTCTCTAGCATACCAAGCGCGGCGCGAAGAATCGGACAAATCATGATTTTTTCAGAGAGTTTTTTGCAGTTTGCGCTCGCGACGGGAGTTTCGACGCTCACAGGGCGCGTCGCCAAATCGCGAGAAGCCTCGAAAATCATGAGATAAGTGATTTCGCCGACTAGTTCGCGAAATTGAAAAACGTCCGTCGTTTTGCTTCGCAAAATGGATAGTTTGTGTTCGATAAGAGGATGAGAAATGAGATGAATATTTTGCATTTTTGCTCCAAAAGCGGGGAGCGCGGTCAATTCAAATTTGAATAACGCGCCAAAATTACAAATTTGAAATTGGCGCGGGCGGCTACAACCCCGAAAAGTTTTCGGATATTGTAGCCAAATTTTGCTTAATTAAAAGAGTTTTTCGAGGCTCTTTTTGTATGCTTCTTTATCGAAGTTTTTGACAAGTGCTACGCCGTCTTTGACAGCGGCTTCGGCGACTGCTGGAGCCACCCAGTAAAGCACGCGGCGATCAAACGGTTTAGGAATGACGTAGTATTTGCCAAACTCGATTTTATCAACGCCCGAAGCTTTGCAAACTTCTGCAGGAACAGGCTCTTTTGCTAAATCTGCTAGAGCGTGCGCCGCCGCCATTTTCATGCCTTCTGTGATTTTGGTGGCTCTCACGTCGAGCGCGCCGCGGAATATGAAAGGAAAGCCCAAAACGTTATTTACTTGGTTTGGATAGTCGCTGCGGCCTGTGCCCATAACTAGGTCGTCGCGAGCGGCGAGAGCGTCTTCTGGCGTAATTTCCGGATTTGGGTTGGCAAGCGCGAAAATAATAGGATTTGGCGCCATAGATTTTACCATTTCTTGACTTACGACGCCGGCTTTGGATAGGCCTAGGAACATATCCGCGCCTTTCATCGCGTCCGCAAGAGTTCTAGCGTCGGTATCTGCGGCGAGGTCTTCTTTTTCAGGGGTTAGATTGCCGCGACCTTTGTAGATAACGCCTTTGCTGTCTACCATGATGATATTTTTGACGCCTAGATTGCGATACATTTTCGCGCACGCGATACCCGCCGCGCCGCTACCGCTGACGACGACTTTTATTTCGCCCGCTTTTTTACCGGTAACTTCTAAGACGTTAAGAAGACCGGCGCTCGTGATGATGGCCGTGCCGTGTTGATCGTCGTGCATAACGGGGATATTTACGCTTTCTTGGAGTTTTTTCTCGATATAAAAGCATTTTGGCGCGCCGATGTCTTCGAGATTGATACCGCCGAAAGTTGGAGCGAGGGCTTTGCAGATTTCGACGATTTTGTCTGGATCTTTTTCGTCAAGTTCAATGTCAAACGCGTCGACGTTGGCGAATTTTTTGAAAAGCACGGATTTGCCTTCCATTACGGGCTTGCCGGCGATCGCGCCGATGTCGCCAAGACCTAAAACCGCGGTGCCGTCGCTAATAACGGCGACAAGATTTGCTTTGTTAGTGTATTTGTAGGCTAGTTCGTTGTTTGCTTCGATTTCTTTGCAAGGGTGCGCGACGCCCGGAGTATACGCGAGCGTAAGGTCGTCCGCGGTGGCGCAAGGAGTTTTGACGTTGATGCCGATTTTACCGCCCTCGTGATAAGCGAGTGCGCGTTCTTTTAAATCCATGATTTATCCTTTCAAATTTGAAATTATCAGCGCAATTATAGCAAAGCGGGGTTAATTTTGGGTGCAAATTCGCATTTTTGCGCGGAATTTCGGGGCGGGTGTTACTTTTGGTAATTCAAATTTGAACCTCAAAAAGAAGTTCAAATTTGAATGCTAAAATTTTGGAATAAATCGAAGCGTGACTCAGGCGAGCGCGGCTAGGAATTTGTCTATACGACGCTTGAGCGTTTCCGCGCCAATGATTTCGATAACCTCGAAAATCCCCGGACTCACGGACGTGCCCGTGATAGCTATGCGAAGCGGTTGGGCGAGGTCTTTTAGTTTTTTGCCCTCGGCCTCTAAGAAAGCTTTGGCTCTTTCTTCGTATTCGCTCGCACTAGCGTCGCCCGTAATAGTGGCGGCATATTTGGCGAGCAGTTCGCGGTTTTCGGGCGTGATAAATTTCGCGACGGCTTTTTCGTCATAGCTCTCCGGCTCGTTCAAAATCGCGTAAGCTGAATTTTTGAGCTCGATTAGAGTTTTGGAGCGCTCGCGCAACATATCTAGCAACATTTCGCCTTTTGGCAGCGCGCGAAAGTCGATGCCAAAAAAGCTAGCCGCGTCGGCTATGCGTTCGAAAGGCAAAGTTTTGATGTAGTGCGCGTTGAG